>DAMABW010000078.1:0-14208 GCA_031999925.1 Massilia sp.
GCCGACACGCCCAGGAAAGCCGGATATTGCGCCGTGATTACATAGGTCGGCACCTGGGACAGGTAGGAAGAGAACCGGCCCTTGCGCTCGAAGCGGCTACGGAAACAGGACTGCGCGAAGCGCTCGCCCAGGCGCGGCACGATGCCGCCGCCGATGTACACGCCGCCCTGGGCGCCCAGCGTCACCGCCAGGTTGCCGGCCGCGCAGCCGAGCATGCCGCAGAAGACTTCCAGCACCTCGGCCGACAGCGGGCACTCGCCTCCCAGGGCGCGGCGCGAGATCTCGGGCGCATCGATCGCCTCCGGTTGCTGGCCGTGCTGGTGCGCCAGGGCGCGGTAGATCAGTTCGACGCCGGCGCCGGACAGGAAGCGCTCGGCCGAGACGTGCTCGAACTCGCGCCAGGCAAACTGCAGGATGGCCACTTCCAGTTCGTTGGCCGGCGAAAAGCCGACGTGGCCGCCTTCGCCCGACAGCGCGGTCCAGCCCTTGCCGGCCGGGATCAGGCCCGACACGCCGAGGCCGGTGCCGGCGCCGATCAGCGCCAGCGGCGCAGCGTCGCGTGCCGTGCCGCCGCCGACCTGCACCTTGTCGCCGTCCTGCAGATGCGGCAGCGAGCGCGCCAGCGCGTAGAAATCGTTCACCACCAGCAGGGTGTCGAAGCCGACTTCCTGTCGCATGCCTTCGATCGAGAAATGCCAGTGGTGGTTGGTCATGCGCACCTGGTCGCCGTCGACCGGATTGGCGATGGCGATGGCTGCATGGCTGACCTTGCCGATGGCCGCGGCTTCCGGCGACGCCAGGTAGGCGCGGATGGCGTCGGCCAGCGTCGCGTAGTCGGCACCGCTGAATACTTGCACCGCCTCGAACCGGCCCGACGCCGTCTCCAGCGCAAAGCGGGCATTGGTGCCGCCGACGTCGGCGAGCAGGCGTGGCTGATCGAAACTGGCGGCAGGCGATGCGAGGGTGTCGGACAAGGAAAGGGTCATTGCAGGACAAAAGACGGATGATGTCCCAAGCTTACTGATTTCTTTACGCGAGTACAAGTTTATTTTGTAGTTTAGGTACAAAGCGCCGTCCATACGGCCAGCGAATGCCTGTTCTTAAGCGTAGTACAGTTACGTAGGGTGGTCGACTCAACCGCCGCAGGGTGAACAGCGGCAGCGTGTGCGCCACCCACGCGTTCAACGGCAGGCTGCCTGGCCGCACCATGAAACGCAGGGGCAGTTCGATTCGCTGGAAAAACGGTAGCTGTCCAGGGCGCAGCGCAGCCGGCACGGACCGAACACGTGGATGGCGCAGCCATCCACCCTAGGTCGGGACCGGAGTCAGGTCGTCGGCGGGGCCGGCATGGTGGGCATGCCAGGCGTCCAGCCCACCCAGCAGCGGCCGGGCGCGGTGGAAGCCGTTCTCCAGGAAGGTCTTGGCAACCTGGGCGGCGGTGACGTCGTTCGGGCAACTGCAGTACACGACGATGTGGCGGTCGCGGTCGAGCCCGGCCATCAATTGCCCCGGCTCGCATTCGGCATACAGCAGCGCGCCGGGAATCGCATGCTCCAGCGCCTGCGCCGTGACGCTGCGCGCGTCGACGATCAGCGGGTCGTGGCCGCCATCGATCAGCGCCTTCAGTTCCAGGATGCCGATGCGCGGCACGGCCATGCTGGCGCGGTGGCGGCGCCGCTCCACATATTTATAGGCGACGAACAGCGCCAGCAGCGTGGCCACCACCATCAGCGCCGTGCTGCCCATGGTTTCCAGGCCGTCGAGCACGCGGTCGACGCTGTCGTGGAAGACCATGCCGACCGCGATGCCGCTGCCGCCCCAGAGCAGCGCGCCGGTCGAGGCGAAGCCGAGGAAATGGCGGGTGCGGGTGCCGAGGGCGCCCGACATCGGCGCGGCGATCGCGTTGAAGCCGGGGATGAATTTCGACACCAGCAGCGACTTCGGCCCGTAGCGGCGGAAGCGGTCTTCGGTCTGGTTGACGCAGGAATCGGGCGACAGGGA
Source organism: Massilia sp. (assembly GCA_031999925.1). GTDB lineage: Bacteria > Pseudomonadota > Gammaproteobacteria > Burkholderiales > Burkholderiaceae_D > Telluria. The sequence goes on from DAMABW010000078.1 coordinate 2,002, forward strand.
AATACGGCACAGCAGGCGCAGCACGCGCTTGCCGTAGTAGCGGCCGGCGCGGAACCAGAAATAGTCGCAGATCAGGCAAGCCAGCAATACCGCCAGCAGGCACAACTGCCAGCTGGCGCCCCCGTCCACCGCCATCGCCCCGGCCACGATCAGTACCGGGAAGGCGGGAATCGGCAGGCCGAACTGCTCCAGCAGCACGGTCGCGAAGACCAGCAGGACGCCGTAGTTCTGGATCAGGAGAGTAAGTTCGGACATCTCGTCATGGTAGCGGAAATCATCCTGCTCAGCTGGCAGCGGCCGGTTTCACGCGACGGCGAAACAACACTTCATACCGCGCGCGGAATCGCAGCCAGCAAGCTCTTCGTGTAGTCGTGCTGCGGATTGCGATAGAGCGCGTCGGAATCGGCCATTTCCACCACGCTGCCGTGGTGCATCACCATCACGCGGTCGGCGATGTAGCGCACCACCGACAAGTCGTGCGAGATAAAGATGTAGCTCATCTTGTATTCGTCCTGCAGGTCTTGCAGCAGGTTCAGCACCTGGGCCTGGACCGAGACGTCGAGCGCGGAAACGGACTCGTCGCAAACCAGGATTTCCGGCTTCATCGTCAGGCAGCGCGCAATCGCAATGCGCTGGCGCTGGCCGCCGGAGAACTCGTGCGGATAACGGTGATACGCCGCGGCCGGCAACCCTACCCGCTCCAGCAGCGCCATCACGGTCCGGGTGCGTTCGCGGTCGTCCGCGCCGATGCCGTGGATGCGCATCGGTTCCAGCAAGATCTGGCCAACCGTGAAGCGCGGGTTCAAAGACGCATACGGGTTCTGGAAAATGATCTGGATGCGGCGTTTATAGCCCTGGTATTCACGGTCGGACATGCTGACCAGGTCCTTGCCGTTGAACAGGGCGCTGCCCCCGGTGGCGCGGTGCAGGCGCAGGAGCGTGAGGCCGACCGTGGTCTTGCCCGAACCGGATTCGCCGACCACGCCCAGGGTCTTGCCACGCGGAAGGGTGAACGAGACATCCTTCACGGCGCGAAATTCGCGCTTGCCGAAGAGTCCTTCGCGCAGCCAGAAGCTTTTTTGCAGCTTGTTCACGACCAGCACGTTCTCATCGTTCGGCGCATAGCCGCGCGTGCGCTGGGGCAGCAGGATCGGCGACGCTTCTTTCCCGTTCATGAAGTCGTCGATGACCGGCAGGCGCAACGGGCGTGCGTCGAGCTTCGGGCGGCAATGCAGCAAGGCTTGCGTGTACAGGTCGCGCGGGGCGCCGAAGACCTGCGCCGCCGCGCCCTCTTCGCGCACCACGCCGTGGCGCATCACGATCACGCGGTCGGCAATCTCGCCCACCAGGCCGAGGTCGTGGGTAATGAACAGCACCGCCATGCTGTGTTTCTTTTGCAGCCTGGCGATCAGCTCCATGATCTGCTTCTGGATGGTCACGTCGAGTGCTGTGGTCGGCTCGTCGGCAATCAGCAGTTTGGGTTCGCAGGCAATGGCCATGGCGATCATGACGCGCTGCTGCTGGCCGCCGGACATCTGGCTCGGGTAAGCGTCGATCTTGCGCGCAGGGTCGGGGATGCCGACTTCTTCCAGCAATTCCAGCGTACGGGCACGCGCCTGCTTTGCGTTCATGCCCAAGTGCAGGCGCAGGACCTCGCCGATCTGGAAGCCGACCGTGAACACCGGGTTCAGCGAGGACATCGGTTCCTGGAAGATCATGGCAATGTCCTTGCCGCAGAGGCGACGCCGTTCGGCGGTCGGCAATTGCAGGATCTCGCGACCGTCGAATTGCACGCTGGAGCCCGGGTCCACCACGGTCGTGTCCGGCGGCAGCAAGCCCATCACGGCCAGCGAACTGACCGACTTGCCGCTGCCGGATTCGCCCACCAGCGCCACGGTGGCATTTGCCGGCACATCGAAGGAAATGCCCTTGATCGCCTCGACGGTATTCTTCTTGTCGACGCGGAAGGCAATGCGCAGGTCGCGCACCCGCAGCAGCATGTTGTCGGTATCGGTCATGGCTGGCTCATTTCAACTTCGGGTCGAGCGCATCGCGCAGCGCGTCGGTGAACAGGGAAAAGGCCGTGACCAGCAGCGCCATCGCCCCGGCCGCCGCCGTCAATTGCCACCACTTGCCGAGGATCAGTTCATTCTGCGCTTCGTTGAGCATGCTGCCCCAGGACACGGTGCCGACCGGCACGCCGAAGCCGAGGAAAGACAGGATGACTTCGGCCTTGATGAAGCCGACCACCAGGATCGACACCTGCACCAGGGCCACGTGCGACACATTCGGGAAAATGTGCGAAAACATCTTGCGCCAGCTCGACGCCCCGATGGCATCGGCCGCCATCACGTATTCGCGCGCCTTGTGCTTGATGTATTCGGCGCGGATCAGGCGGTAGGGGCCGGTCCAGCCGGTCAGGCCCAGGATCAGCACGATGGTGGTCACGCCCTTTTGCTGCAAGACGGCGGCCACCGTCAGGATCATCAGGATCGAGGGAATCGAGGTGAAGATGCTGTAGAACCAGTTGAAGAAGTCGTCGACCAGGCCGCCGTAAAAACCCGAGATGGCGCCGAACAGGGTTCCCAGGGCCACCGCGACAAAGGCGGCGACCAGGCCAACCACGATCGAGGTTTCGCCGCCCTTGATCGTTTTCTTGAGGATGTCGTGGCCCCATTTATCGGCGCCGAAAGGCAGCGTGAGTGCCTTTGCCACCGGCGGATGCGTGGCCTGCACCTCGCGCTTCAGGGCCGCGAGCTCGTCGGCCAGCGGATCGAAGGCATTCGGCGGCGTCGGCCGCTGCGGCTGGGCCAGCGCGGCCAGGGCGGGATTGGCGCCGACGAACGTTGGAGGCGCGTAATTGACTGCGACCTCGTCTTCCCAGTCGGCTGCGACCAGGCCCGTGGCCGACAGCACCAGCATCAACAGGAACAGCCCGACGACGGCCAGCGCCGCCATCGCAATGCGGTCGGCGCGCAGCCGGCGCCAGGCGAGCGCCCACAGGCCGGGCGAGACGGCTTGGTTGGTGAATGCCTTCATTTCAGCTGCACGCGCGGGTCGACGGCCTGGTACAGCAAGTCGGCCAGCAGATTGAAGACCATGGTCGCGGCTGCCACATAAACGGTGATCGCCTTGATGACAGGGAAATCGCTGCGTTCCACGGCCAGGATGACTTCGCGTCCGATACCCGGGATGCCGAAGAAGCGTTCCAGCAGAAAGGCGCCGATCAGCAGGGCCGGCAAATTGGCCATCACGTGGGTGATGATGGGAATCGCGGCATTGCGCAGCACATGAACCCAGACGATGCGGCGTTCCTTCAGGCCCTTGGCGCGCGCGGTGCGTACATAATCCTGGCCCACTTCATCCAGCACGAAGCTGCGGTACAGGCGCAGGGTCGGCGCGATCGATACCGCCAGGCCAATGATGATGGGCAGCAGCGCGTAATGCAGCAGGTTTTCGCCCAGGCTGTTGCCCCAGCCTTGGACTGGGAACAGGCCCAGCTTGTAGGCGAAGAAGTACTGGAAGACGATGATGTAGACCAGGATCGAGATCGACATGCCGACGGTGCAGGCGACCATCACGGCGCGGTCGGTCAGCGAGCCGCGCACGAAAGCGATGGCCAGCGCCAGCGCGATGCCGAAGACCGTTTCGAGGATGGTGAGCGGCACCAGCACGGTGAGCGAAGGCCCGAGACGGCTGGCGATGATGTGCGACACCGGCTCGCCGGTGCTCCAGGCATTGCCGAAGTCGAAGGTGAGGATTTGCTTCAGGAAGATGCCGAGCTGCACCCATACCGGCTGGTCGATGCCGAGCTGGGCGCGAATATTGGCGATGGCCGCTTCATCGGCCATCTTGCCCGCGAGCAGATAGGCCGGATCGCCGCCCACCCAGTTGAACAGCACAAACACGAGCACGATCACGCCGGCCATTGTCGGCAGCATTTGCCAGAGGCGCCTGAATAGGTATGCTGCCATCGTTGTCTGGTGTGCCCTGCCCTCGGAAAAACGCTAACGATAACGCAAATCAAGGTGGCTGGGCCATGAACTTATTTTGTGAACCGATAACGTAGGGTGGGTACTCGTACCCACCACTCACCGGTTGACGGCGAACGCCGCGCGGCGATGCGATCGATACGCCGGCGATTTCATTGGTGGGTACAAGTACCCACCCTACAACCCCATCAAAGGTCTTCGCGCAGCCGCCGCTGGCGCACCGCCGCCGCCAGCCCTTCCAGCACCTTGATGCTGGTCTCCCAGTCGATGCACCCATCCGTCACCGACTGCCCATAGGTCAGCTCCTTGCCCGGCACCAGGTCCTGGCGCCCCGCCACCAGGTGCGATTCGATCATCACGCCCACGATCCGCTCGTCCCCCGCCGCGATCTGGCTGGCGATATCGGCGCACACCGGTACCTGGTTTTCCGGCTTCTTCGAGCTGTTCGCATGCGAGGCATCGATCATCAACCGCGAAGCCAGGCCGAGTGCCGCGATCTGCTTGCAGGCTTCGTCCACGCTCGCCGCATCGTAGTTCGGCGTCTTGCCGCCGCGCAGGATGATATGGCAATCCTCGTTGCCGGCCGTGGAGACGATGGCCGAGTGCCCGCCCTTGGTCACCGACAGGAAATGGTGCGGCTGCGAGGCGGCCTTGATCGCTTCGGTGGCGATCTTGATGTTGCCGTCGGTGCCGTTCTTGAAGCCGACCGGGCAGGACAGGCCGGAGGCCAGTTCGCGGTGCACCTGCGATTCGGTGGTCCGCGCGCCGATCGCGCCCCAGCTGATCAAATCGGCGATGTATTGCGGGCTGATCACGTCGAGGAACTCGGTGCCGGCCGGCAGGCCCATCTCGTTGACGTCGCGCAGCAGCTCGCGCGCCATGCGCAGGCCGTCATTGATGCGGAAGCTGTTGTCCATGTAGGGGTCGTTGATCATGCCCTTCCAGCCCACGGTGGTGCGCGGCTTTTCGAAGTACACGCGCATCACGATCTCGAGGTCGCCCTTGAAGCGGCGACGCTGTTCGAGCAGGCCGCGTGCGTATTCAAGTGCGGCCTTCGGGTCGTGGATCGAGCACGGGCCGATCACCACCATCAGGCGGTCGTCCTGGCCGTGCAGGATGCGGTGCAGCGCCACGCGCGCATCGGCCGCGGTCTGCTCGGCCGCCGGCGTCACCGGAAACTCGCGGATCAGGTGCGAGGGCGGCGTCAGTTCCTTCATTTCGCGGATGCGTAGGTCGTCGGTGCGAGGCATGCTGTACTCCGTTTTCTGGTCTGGAAATAAAAAAACCGCCATCGCTGGCGGTTTCTGGTTGTTCGGTCCTGGGTCTCTTACTGTTGCGTGTACCCGCCGCCACTCCACCGCCTGAAGGCTGGAAAGCCAAAATAAAACCAGCGGGTAAAGAAAGCAGCGTTGCGCATTGGACGGGATCCGAAAGTGGTCGAATCGACTATAACGCCAATCCGTGAATATTGGCAAGCCTTTTGTCCGTAGCGTAAACATACCTTGATTGGCAAGCGGTTGCGACAAACGGACAGCGGCGCGAACGCAAGGCCGATGTTTGAGAGATATCAGACATGTCATTGCCGGCAATGCAAAAGTCGGAGCAAGCCCCGGTCCGGCCGGGTTTGTCTTTACGCCAGATCAATTGTTGTGAGTAGCTGGTCTGACGCCAGGCAAATGCCGGCCTCATGAACGGGAATGTCCACATGACTCTGGAGTCCTGACATGACTGAAACCCTGATATCCCGTTCCGTGCGCCGCATCTTCGCCGGCGGCGGCGCGGCCGGCCTGGTCCTGCTGGCGCTGCCCGTCGTGCAGGCCCAGGCACAGGAAGCGGCGCAACGGCCGATCGCGCGCGTCGAGATCACCGGCAGTAACATCCGCCGCGCCGAAGCCGAAACCGCCTCGTCGGTGATCACCGTGAACCGCGCCGACATTGAACGTTCCGGCAAGAGCACCGTCTCGGAGCTGCTGCAGACCCTGGCGGTGGACAACCAGGGTTCGGTGCCGACCAGCTTCGGCAACGGCTTCGCGGCCGGCGCTTCCGGCATCTCGCTGCGCGGCCTGGGCACGGCCTCGACCCTGGTGCTGCTGAACGGGCGGCGCATGGCGCCCTACGGCCTGGCCGACGATGGCCAGAAGGTGTTCACCGACCTGAACGTGATCCCGACCGACGCCGTCGACCGCATCGAGATCCTGAAGGACGGCGCCTCGGCCATCTATGGCTCGGACGCGATCGCCGGCGTGGTCAACATCATCCTGCGCCGCAACTTCACCGGCACCACGGTGCGCGGCTCGCTCGGCATCAGCGAGGAATGGGACGGCGAGGAGCAGAACTTCGCCATCACCCACGGCTTCGGCGACCCCGACAAGGACCGCTACAACATGCTGCTGAACTTCGAGTTCAAGCGCAGCAACGACATCTGGCTGCGCGACCGCGCCGACCGCGACCACATCGGCCGCATCGACCTGCGCCCCTGGGGCTATTCGGCGCTGCAGAACCTCGGCGGCACCGGCGCCATCACCACCAACAATGCCGCCGGCAACGCCATCAACGGCAACGTGCGCAACCCGACGACGCTCGACTACTACAACCGCGGCAACCTCGACCCGGCCACCGGCTTCACCCGCTTCTTCCCGGGCGCGGCCTGCGGCAACTTCACCAACCACCCGCAGGGCGACCCCGGCGGCGGCTGCCTGATCGACTCGACCCTGGTCTACAACCAGATCCAGCCGCAGCAGGAAAACTACAGCATCTTCGGACGCGGCACCTACCGCCTGACGCCCGCCATCGAAGCCTATGGCGAGGTCAATCTGTACAGCAGCAAATCCTCGTCCTCGACCACGCCGTCCACCGTCAGCGCTTCGGTCGGTTACCCGGGCGGGCCGGTCAGCAACGCCGCCTCGCTGCTCGGCGCCAGCCACCCCGACAACCCGTATTTCGGCACGTCCGCGCGCCTGCGCTACCTGGCCGGCGACGTCGGGCCGCGGGTCTCGCACATCGATTCCTTCTTCTCGCGCCTGCTGGCCGGGGTGAAGGGGGAGTTCGCCGGCTGGGACTACGACACCTCGCTGCTGTTCTCGCGCAGCACCGTCACCAACGACCGCTATGGCCAGCTGCAGCGCGACGTTACCTTTGCCCTGCTGAACCCGGACGATCCGGTGAACGTCGCCTCGGCCCTGGCCACCAGCCCGGCGTATGCGGCGCTGCCGCCCGGCACCTTCTGGCGCATCGGCGAGAACGCCGGCCTGAACGATCCGGGCGTGTACGCGGCGCTGGCGCCGATGATCACGAACAGCGCCGAAACCAAGATCATCCAGGGCGACTTCAAGGCCATGCGCGAGGTCGGGCAACTGGCCGGCGGGCCGATCGGGGTGGCGGTCGGCGCCGAGTGGCGGCGCGAGGAAACCGAGCTCGGACCGAGCACCGGCACCGAGCGCGGCAACGTGATCGGCCTCGGCTACTCGGCCTACCGCGGCGCGCGCAACGTCTTCGCGCTGTACGGCGAGGCGCTGGCGCCGGTGCTGCCGGGGGTCGAAGTCACCGGCGCGCTGCGCTTCGACGACTTCACCGACGTCGGCCGTTCCTGGACACCGAAGGTCGGCGTCAAGTGGACGCCCTCGCGCCAGCTGGCCCTGCGCGGCACCTTCGCCAAGGGCTTCCGCGCGCCGAGCGCGGCCGAAAACGGCGTCGGCGGCCTGGCCGCGTTTTCCAGCGCCGAGGACCCGCTGCGCTGCGCCCTGGGCGTGGCCGCCGCCTGCGACCCGGCGAATATCGCGGTGATCACCTCGCCGAACCCGGCGCTGTCGCCGGAACGCTCGCGCAGCTACAACATCGGCGTGATCTGGGACCCGCTGCCGCGCACCAGCATCTCGGTCGACTTCTGGAAGATCAAGCGCAAGAACGAGATCAACCAGGAACTGACCGATGCCGCGATTGCCGCCGGCAACGTGGCGCGCGACCCGAGCACGGCCACCGGCATCCCGGGCGACCCCGGCGCCATCACGGCGGTGCTGGCCAACTACGTGAACTCGGCGCAAACGAAGGTGCGCGGCATCGACGTCGATGCCCGCCACACCCTGCGCCTGCCCGGCGAATGGGGCAACCTGCTGCTCGACGGCAAGCTGACCTATCTCGATGAGTGGGTCCGCACCGAGCAGGACGGCAGCTCGCGCGACTTCGCCGGCACCCACGGCAACTGCGACGTCACCAACTGCGTCGGCACCCCGGACTACCGCGCCAACCTGCGCGCGACCTGGGACCGTGCCGACTGGCGCGTGTCGCTGAACGCCAACTACCGCGGGCCGATCGACAACGTCCTGTTCAAGGGCGACCCGGACGGCTGCGCCAGCCACTTCGCGAACGGCGACGACGCGCCGCGCAATTGCGAACTGGCGTCCTTCACTACCTTCGACCTGGTGGTGCGCTGGAAGCCGCAGCCGCAGTGGGAAGTGTTCGGCACTGTGGAAAACCTGTTCGACAAGGTGGCGCCGCTCGATCCGCTCACCTATGGCGCCCAGGCCTACAACCCGCTCGACTACCTGGGTGCGGTGGGACGCACCTTCAAGCTGGGCGCGCGCTACACCTTCTGAGGCCATGGAAGGACGGGCCAGCCGCCAGGTGCGCGTGGCGGCTGGCTGTTTTTCTGCATGCGTCGACCCACGGCGCGAGGCTGTCGCGCGCATGCCACGGCGCCCGGCGCCGTTTGATCGAGATCACCCGCCGCCGGGAGCGCGGTGCAAGACTCGGTTCCTGGGACGCCGGCACCACATTTGTTTATTCGGCTAAACAATTGTTTGAAAGACAGATGCGCAGCGGGCACCAACAACCCTTTCGGGAGCCGACTCATGTACCCATCGATGCACGAAACCATCCTGTCCCGCTCGCTGCGCCGGATCGGCGCCGCCGGCCTGGGCCTGCCCGCCTGCCTCTTCCTGTGCCTGCCCGCCGCCGCGCAAGAGGCGCAGCGTCCGCCCGAGTCGGCGCCACAGGAAACGCAGACGGTCCAGCAATCGCCGGCGCAGCCAATCCAGCGCGTCGAAGTCACCGGCTCCTCGATCCGCCGCATCGCCGCCGAAAGCTCGCTGCCGATCACCACCATCCGCGCCGCCGACTTCGCCAAGCAGGGCTTGACCACGGTGCAGGAAGTGCTGAACACGATCCCGATGAACCAGACCTCGACGGTCGCCTCGTCCGCCGTCGGCTCGGGCACCGGCGGGCGCGCCACGGCCGATCTGCGCGGCCTGGGCGGCGACAAGACCCTGGTGCTGCTGAACGGACGTCGCCTGGCGAACCACCCCTACTTCGCCGACACGGTCGACCTGAACATCATCCCGGTGGCGGCGCTGGAGCGGGTCGAGGTGCTGCGCGACGGCGCCTCGGCCATCTACGGCACCGACGCCATCGGCGGCGTCATCAACTTCATCACCAAGCGCTCGGTCGAGGGCGACGCCCTCACCTACGAAGGCTACGAGCCCTGGCGCCAGGGCGGCGGCAACGAGCAGCGCATCAATCTGTCGGGCGGCTGGGGCAACCTGGCGCGCGACGGCATCAGCATGTTCGGCGTGCTCGACTACCACCAGCAAAGCGCCCTGCGCGCCACCGAGCGGGCATTCTCGCGCACCGGCGTGCGGCCGGATCGCGGCATGAACGAGGTCAGCGGCACACCCTTCCCCGCCAACTTCTTTTCCGACCTCGGCGTGACCGGCAATCCCGGCTACGCCGCCGGCTGCCGCCCGCCCGACTCGCTGCCGGCGACGGACGATCCGGTCTGCGAATTCGACTACACCCAGTACAACGACAACATCCCGAAGACGCGCCAGTACAGCGCGATGGGCAAGATCAACCGCCAGTTCACGCCGGACCACCTGGGCAGCCTGGAATTCGTCTGGGGCCGCAGCACCAACGAGTCGCGCGTGGCGCCGCCGCCGATGTCGAACATCGGCATCGTGATGACCGCCGCCAGCCCCTACTATCCCGGCAACGGCGCGGTGCCGGCGTTTCCCGGCCTGAGCGGCGAAAACCTCGACATCAGCTGGCGCCCGGTGGAAAGCGGCCCGCGCGAGAACTACGACAGCAGCACCACCGCGCGCCTGCAGGCCAGCCTCGAGGGCACGATCGCCGGCTGGGACTACAACACGGCGATCTCGCATTCGGTCGGGCGCGCGAAGAGCACCTTCCGCGGCGGCTACCTGGTCGATCAGCGCATCATCGACGGCGTGGGCGCCGGCATCCTGAATCCCTTCGGCCCGCAAAGCCCGGCCGGGGCCGATTTCCTGGCCAATTCGCTGCTGCTGGGCGAGTACGTGCACGCGCGCATCAACAGCAGCGCCGTCGACGGCCGCGTCAGCCGCGACCTGATGACCCTGCCCGGCGGCCCGCTTGGCTTCGCCCTCGGTGGCGAATTCCGGCGCGACCGCGCCAAGTACTTCGTCAACCGCGACCTCGCCGGGCAAGCCTCGAGCTCGGGCTATGCCGACGCCCAGAACCAGTCCGGCCAGCGCAGCATCTACGCCGTGTTCACCGAACTGAACGTGCCCGTCATAAAGGACCTGGAACTGAACTTCGCCGGCCGCTACGACCACTACAACGACGTCGGCGGCAGCTTCAACCCCAAGGTATCGCTGCGCTGGCAGCCGACGCCCCAGGTGCTGGTGCGCGGCTCGTTCAACAAGGGCTTCCGCGCGCCGACCCTGTTCGACCTGTATGGGCCGCAATCGACCACCAACAGTTCCGACACCTACGACGATCCGGTGCTGTGCCCGGGCGGGGTGCCGGTGCCGGGCGCGAATCCGAACGTCGTCTGCGGCCAGCAACAGGACATCCGCCAGGGCGGCAACCCCGACCTCAGCCCGGAGCGCTCGCGCACCTACAGTGCCGGGATCGTGTTCGAGCCGGTGCGGGCGCTGACCGTGTCGCTCGACTACTGGCACATCAAGCTGAAGGACCAGATCAGCGCCCTGGCCGAGCAGACCATCTTCAGCAACTACCCGCGCTACCAGAATTTGTTCGTGTACAACGCGGCCGGCACCAGCCTCGACTACGTGCTCGACATCACCGACAACCTGGGCGAAGTGCAGACGCGCGGCCTGGACGTGTCGCTGCTGTACCGCATGCCGCGCAGCCCGATCGGCAACCTCAGCGTCAGCGTCGACGGCACCTACGTCAACAAGTACGAGTACCAGAACGAACGCGGCGGCCCCTTCACCCAGAACGCCGGGCGCTATGCCGACGCCACCCCGGTCTTCCGCTGGCGCCACAACCTGCTGTTCACGCTGGTGCGCGGCGACTACACCTTCAACCTGTCGAACCGCTACATGTCGCACTACGAGGACCAGAACACCGCAGTGGCGCCCGAGTTCTACAACAAGGTGGGGCACTACTCGACCTGGTCGGTATCGACCACGTACACCGGCAACCCGAAGTTCGAGTTCACGGCCGGGGTCAAGAACTTGTTCGACGAGACGCCGCCATTTACCAACCAGGTGACGAATTTCCAGCTGGGCTACGACCCGCGTTACACGGACCCGTTAGGAATTACTCCTTATATGCGCCTGACGTACAAATTTTAATGGCGTCAACGCATGAGGTCGTAGGGTGGGCCGGGCCGCGCTAGGCGCCCCGTGCCCACGCGTGAAGCTTGCACCGTGTTGACATTGATTGACGCCACGTATGCTCAACATTCACGCGTGGGCACAGAGCGCCCACCCTACGCACCGAGCCCGAAATAAAAAATGCCCGGGATAACCGGGCATTTTTCACAGCAAAGGAGGCCGACGTATCAAGCCGTCCCGCCCACCGTCACGCCATCGATCCGCAAGGTCGGCTGGCCGACGCCCACCGGCACGCTCTGGCCTTCCTTGCCGCACACGCCCACGCCCGAGTCCAGGCGCATGTCGTTGCCGATCATCGAGATGCGGTTCATCACGTCCGGCCCATTGCCGATCAGGGTCGCGCCCTTCACCGGGTAGGTGATCTTGCCGTTCTCGATCATGTAGGCTTCGCTGGCCGAGAACACGAACTTGCCGTTGGTGATGTCCACCTGGCCGCCGCCGAAGTTGGCCGCGAACAGGCCGTTCTTGACCGATGCCAGGATCTCGGCCGGGTCCTTGTCGCCGGCCAGCATGTAGGTATTCGTCATGCGCGGCATCGGCAGGTGGGCAAAGGATTCGCGCCGTGCGTTGCCGGTGATCGGCATCTTCATCAGGCGCGCGTT
>DAMABW010000079.1:0-14178 GCA_031999925.1 Massilia sp.
GCGGAGGCGGGTTTTCCGGCGGTGGCGGCAGTTTTGACGGCGGTGGCGCCTCGGGAGACTGGTGATGACACAAGAGACAGCAGGTTCCTTCGGCCAGCGCCTGGGACGGGTGCTGCGCCACTGGCGCAGCACGAAAGCCGATGCGCGGCGCGCCTTCCCCGATACTACCCTGGAAGCCGTGGCCCAGGCCATCACGGCCGGCGAACGCACCCACCGTGGCGAGGTACGCTTCATCGTCGAAAAGGCCTTGCCGGCCGACGAGATCTGGGACGGCGTTACCAACCGCCAGCGCGCGCTTGCCCTGTTCGCCGACTACGGCGTCTGGGACACCGAGGACAATTGCGGCGTGCTGATCTACGTGAACCTGGCCGACCACAAGGTCGACATCGTGGCCGACCGCGGCATCGACCGCAAGATCGACACCGGCACCTGGCAAACGGTGTGCCGCACCATGACCGACGGCTTCCGGCGCGGCGACTTCCACCAGGCCGCGCTGGCGGCAATCGAGCAGGTGAACTCGCTGCTGCGCGAACACTTCCCGGCGGACGGCGCGCGCCCCAACGAACTGCCGGATCAGCCGATCATGATCTGAGGCGCCCGGCTACAGGGTCTGGAAACGGTAGCGCATCGTGATGGATCCCGGCCGCACGCCGCCTCGGGCAAACGAGAGTTCGGCGCAGCCGGAATACCAATCGATGCGCTGCCTTGATGGGCGTCCGGCCGGGATGGTCAGGCTGGCCAGCACGGTGCCGTCGCAGCCGATGTCCAGCCGCACCGGCGCCGTGGCGTCGAGCTCGGTTTCGAATACCAGCCCGACGACCGGCGCGCCGGCAGCCGGCGGCGTCAGCCTGGCGCCGCCGGAGAAGTCGGCCAGCGTCAATGTCCGGTCCCGGCAGCCGCAGCCGCTCAGGCCTGTGCCGGCGGCAAACATCCATCCCAGCATGTAGACTGTCGATTTGAACATGAACACTTTTCCTCGGTGAACGGTGACCAGCCACCGAGTCCAGGAAAACCGCTGCCGGCATCCTTGTCGTGGGTTCCTAGCCAACGTGATCAGGCTTTGAGCCATCGCAAGAACCTGTTTGTCGAATCGAAGCGCGGGCCCCAGCGCTGCCTGCCACGGCAACACGGCGCTCGCCTTGCACGGGAGGTACAATCGAGACCTTTCAAACCGCCCCGATCTCTCCCATGAAACTCGCCAACAAGACCGCCATCGTGACCGGAGCCAGCCAGGGCATCGGCCTGGCCTGCGCCCAACGCCTGGTGCGCGAAGGCGCGCGCGTGATGCTGGCCGACGTGCGCCCGGAAGGCGCGGCCGCCGCCGAAGCCCTGGGCGACGCCGCCCGCTTCTTTTGCGCCGACGTCAGCCAGAAGTCCGACGTCGACGCCCTGTTCGCCGCTACCCTGGACGCCTTCGGCCACATCGACATTTTGGTGAACAACGCGGGCGTGACCCATGCTGCCGACTTCCTCGACCTGCACGAAGACGACTTCGACCGCGTGCTGCGCATCAACCTGAAATCGATGTTCCTGTGCAGCCAGGCGGCGGCGCGCGACATGGTCAAGCGCAACAGCGGCTGCATCATCAACATGTCGAGCGTGAACGCCGAACTGGTGATTCCGAACCAGGTGCCGTATGTGGTGTCGAAGGGTGGCGTGAACCAGCTGACCCGCGTGGCCGCGATCAGCCTGGCCCAGCACGGCATCCGCGTGAACGCGGTCGGCCCCGGCACGATTCTCACCGAACTGGCCAAGCAGGCCGTGCTCGGCAGCCCACAGGCGCGCCACACCATCCTGTCGCGCACGCCGCTGGGCCGCTGCGGCGAGCCGGAGGAAGTAGCGTCCATCGTCGCCTTCCTGGCCAGCGACGACGCTTCCTACATGACCGGCCAGACCCTGTATGCCGACGGCGGACGCATGCCGCTGAACTACACGGTGCCGGTGCGTGACAACGAGCTCGGCTGATTCACCCGCTTCGCATACCACCGAGAACTATTCACGCTTCATATGTCTGGTATCTGTATTTGCAATTAGACACGTATGCCGCAACGCAGCATAATGGCACCTGTCTCCACTATTCTCCTCCAAGAAAATAGTTTTAAGCCCGCTCAATCAGCGGGCTTTTTTTTTGCGCTTCAGTTTGATCGCGCTCAAGAAAAACAAAATGGTCTCCTACTCGATGCGGCATTTCGCCCTGTATGTCGATAGACCATCCGCAGCCCCACCGGTTCGCGTAACCACGTATGAGCTTGCGCTGTGTCATGTCTGCGTCACAAACCCTGCCTATACTGGATTCATCTGCGGTACACGCAACCGATATGCGTGACGGCAGACAGGTGTGTAGCGCAATCGCGCTGCACACCCACCGAACAACGTCTCTTGGCCCGATCTTGGGTTGTGCCCGCCACCTCTCTCCTGGCGGGCATTTTTTTATGTGCAGTGCAACGCAAAAGTTCAGCTCCAGACTTGAAGACCACGCACATTTGACTATGATGAAGTTCGCGCCCGGTTGCAGCGCGCTCAGCTCGTGCCGCGGCCTTGCGTCAAACCAACCAGAATAGGGAGTCGGAACGATGAATGTTCAATCGCCTGAAAACCAGCACCCGCAAGCAAACGACAGCCGCGGCCGCAACGACGGCGTCGATCACCTGATCCTCCGCGAACTCAATCCGCACGTCGTGATCGACCATGTCGAGGCCGACCAGGCCACCCTGACCATCATGACCTTCGGCAGCGTGCGCGAATATTGTCCCAAGTGCCAGCAGGGCAGCCTGAAGCTGGTCCTGCGCCAGGCTTCGGTGCGCATGGCGCACCTGTTCTGCGCCGAATGCGAGAGCTGTTTCGATGCGCAATATGCCGACGGCGAGCCGGCGCTGACGATCTGACGCGTTTCCATCCATTGGCGGCCGCATGCGCGCGGCTGCCCGCCATGGTATGGTTGACATTTTGCCATTGCGTCAACCATGCCCGCCCTTCTCCACCTGCTCCTGCTCGACACGCGCCTGCGCACGCTGCGCTACGCCAGCGCCATCGTCCTATTCCTCGCCATCGTGATCGCCGGATCGATTCCCGGCGCCCGCGCCGACATCGGCCAATACGCTTCCGGCCTGGTGCTGCATTCGCTCGCCTATGCGACCCTGGCCCTGCTCTGGTTCACCGCCAGCCGCGGCAGCGGCGCGGCGCGCAGCCTGGCCGCCGTGGGTGCGATCGCCGTGATGGGCGCCATCGACGAGTTCGTCCAGAGCTTCTTTCCCTACCGCGGCGCCGACGTGCACGACTGGATGGTGGATTGCTGCGCCGCGATCGTCACTTGTGCCATCCTGTGGCTGGTCTTGCCGAAAGCCGAGCTCGCTCGCAGCTGAGCAAAATTTCCCGGAGCTTCGTGCTTAGTACCATGGCTTGATCTGGCTCAGTGCCTACCCGAGTCAGCTGGAACGTCGTGCCCGTTCGCCCCTCTTACCCGGGTGGCAGACGACATCGTCACGCATACCCACTGACAAAATCCAACCAAGGAGTCGATCATGAACCAAAAACACCAGAGCGTGGTCTTGGCGGGCTTGCTGGCCATGGCGCTCGGCCTGGCCGGTTGCGCCGGCATGCGCGGCGGCGGCGAAGGCGCCAGCGGCAGTTCCGGCAGCAGCGGCGCGACGGGTAGCAGTACGGGCAGCGGCACCGAAAGCACCGGCGGCATGTCGGGCACCGGCGCCGGCACCGGCACCAGCGGCGCGGGCAGTTGGGGCGGCGGCAGCTCGGGCTCGTCCGGCACCTCGGGTACTTCCGGTACGTCGGGCAGCAGCGGCGACCAATCCGGTTCCTCGGGCACCTCGGGGACATCCGGCAGCTCGGGAACCTCCGGCAGCGCGACCGGCGCCACGAGCGATACCGCCTCCGGCAGCGCCCAGGGCAGCTCGAGCACGGGCGCCGCCACGGCATCCAGCGCCAGCCCGAACAGCACCGTGGTGGCCATCGAACTGGTGCCGCGCCCCAGCGGCAGCATCGGCGGCGGCACGGTGGCCGGCGCCGCGGTCGGCAGCAGCGGCAGCGGCGCCACCGGCAGCTCGATGAGCTCCGACCGCGTCTACCGCATCACCCTGCGCATGGACGACGGCAGCACCCAGGTCGTCACCCAGAAAACCACGCCGGACTTCCGCAGCGGCGACCGCGTGAGCCTGAACGGCGGCGTGATCGGGCGCTGACAAACCCGGGAAGGGGCGGAGTGGAAGCCGGGCGTGCGGGCAGGCTGCCTGCACGCTCTGGCCGAGACTTCTCCGCGCCTTCAGTACACGCGTTCGACCAGGTAGCCGCGCTGCGCCATCAAGGCCGGCAAGCCGTTCGCGCCCAGCAGGTGCAGCAAGCCCACGCCCACGAAGATCACCCCGCCCTTTTCCATCAGCGTGTCGATGTGCGCGGCCATGTCTGGATTGCGCCGCCCGAGCAGCTTGCGCCGCGTGAAGTCGGCAATCGTGGTCGCGCCCGCCGTTGCGTCCGGCAACAGCGCGTCCAGGAGGGCGGCGTCGCCCGAGCGCCAGGCCTCGATGACGCGCCCAGCCTGGCGCAGCACGCTGCCGTCTTCCAGGCCGTCCAGGGTTTCGCGCAGGTAGCGCTCGGATTCGATGTCGTTCATGCTGTCGAACAGCGCCAGCTGGGCGTCCGCGCTTTCCAGTTCGGCCACCCGGGTGCCGCGCCGGTGCGCCTGCGCCAGCAGCACCTGCTCGACGCCGTCGCTGCGGCGAAAGCCCTCGCGCTCCAGGTGCATGCCGAGGAGCAGGTTGGCAATTAGCCAGGGTTTCAGGTGGGCCATGCTGGCCAGGCTGACGCCCTGGGCATGCAGGGCAGTGCGCAGGCGCGCCAGGGTGTCCGGCCCCAGGCGGCGGCGCAGGTCGTCGCCGGCGCGATAGCGGCCGTGCAGGTCGACCGCGCGCAGGAACGCGGCATCGGCGCGCGTGTCGAGTTCGACCACCAGGTGATCGGCGCCCGCCAGTGCGCGTTCGGCTTCCGGCGCGAGCGGATAGAACGAGCGCTGGCCGACGTGGATGGTGCCGAACAGGTAGGCCACGCGGCCATGCCCGCTGATACGGTAGAAGCCGCCCTGGTGGCGCGTCCTGACCGGCGCCGGGCCGTCGGCATATGCTGCGTGCGCAGCGTATTCGCTCGACGCCAGCGGCTCGGCCCCGGCCATGTGTGCGGGCAGGAGCGCCGCCAGTGCGACTGCGAACAACGGCGCGCCTGCGACCGGCAGCGCGCGCCTGATCCATGCACGAAGGTACCCCAGGGCCGGCGCCAGTGGCCTCAGCGGCGGGACCGCCGTGCGCACGGCGGCCGGCAAGCCCGCCACTCCCGCTTCCCGCACATCACCGCATACCGCATCCATACAAAGCATCCATACACTGGCCTGGAGGGGTGCGGCCGCTTCGTCGGTCCGGCGGCTGGATCAGGCCGTACCGGCGCGCCGCACCGGTGTGCGTGCCGCTTCCTCGGCAGCCTGCGCCGCCTCGGCATACGCCGCATCCAGCAAGCCCGCCATCGCCTGTGCGGTACGCTCCCAGGAGGTGCGCGCCACCTGCTCGCGCATCGCCGCCACCCGTGCCGCGCGCTCGGAAGGTCCCAATGCCAGCGCTTCGGCGCAGGCCACCCCGAACTCCTGGGCGCCGGCGGCGATCGCGACCACGTCGCCGTACGGCCCGACCACGTCGGCAATCGGCGTGCTGACGATCGGCAGTTCGGCCGCCATGTATTCGAGCACCTTGGTCGGGCTAATGAAGCGGGTCGCCTCGTTGATCGCGAACGGCATCAGGCACACGTCCCAGCCGGCCAGGAAGCGCGGCAAATCGGCATAGTCGCGCTGGCCGAGGTAGTGGATGTTCGGGCGGAGCGGCAGTTCGTCTTCGGTGATCTTGACTACCGGCCCCACCAGCACCAGTTGCCAGTCGGGATGGTCGTCGGCCAGCGCCGCCACCAGCGCCAGGTCGACGCGTTCGTCGATGACGCCGTAGAAGCCCAGGCGCGGGCCGGCAATGTGTTCCTGGTCGGGATGGCTGGCGACAAGGCCCTGGGCCTGGGCGAAATGGGCGACGTCGACGCTGCTCGGGAAGCAGTGCACGTTCGGATGGCGGTGACGCTTGGCCTCGTACAGGCTGGGACCGCCGGCGAATACCAGGTCGGCCAGGTTCAGCAGCGCCGACTCGCGCTGCAGCAACTGGCGCGGCGCCTTCTTGAACGAGGCCAGCTCGTCCATGCAGTCGTAGACCACCAGGCGCGGCGTGAGTTCCTGCAGCAGCGGCAGGGCCATCGGCGTATAGAACCAGGCGATCGGCGTCTCGCCGGGCGGCAGCAGATCCGCCAGCAGCGGCGCCACCAGGGCGATCTGGTCGTCGTGGAAGCCGGGCACGTCGAGCGGGGTGCGCGGCCGGCAGACGGTAACGTTCGGCAGCGGTTCGGAACGCTCGAGCCGGGCCGTCCCGGCGCCGTCATGCAGCGGCTCCTCGACGATCACGATGCGGTAATGCCGTGCCAGCCGCGTGAGCAGGTGCTGCGGCCTCTGAAACACAAAATCCCAGCGCAAGTGGCTGAATACGACAATCGTCACCATGATCACTCCTTGTGGGCGGTCGGTTGTTTGGTTCCTTCGCTACCGCGCCGACCGCCCAGCGCTCGAAGGCGCATGGGTCAGGCAGGATCTGGTCCCCGTTCCTCCTTGTCGTTTTCCTCGTCTTTCGCCGGCTGCAGCGCCGCGTTGCGCGTGGCTGCCGAGATCACGTCGAACGGCAGCTTCGGCGTGCGGTCGGCGTTCAGCAGGCCGTTCGCTTCCTGGAAGGTGTCGGCGAACTGCGTGTAGCAGAAACCGGCGAACATGAAGGTCTCGTTCACCACCTTCAGCAGCGAGCGGTACAGGTTATGGAAGCCATCGGCCGTGGTCGAACGCGAATAACCCCAGGTGCCCTCTTCCGGCTCGCCCTTGGTATCGAAGGCGATGCCGCCGAATTCGGTCAGCACGATCGGCTGGCCGCGGTGCGGGAAACCGTCCAGGGTCAGGATGCGCCCACCCGGACGGCGCTGGTCGAACAGGGTGCGCACCGGGTCGGTGACCTCGTAGCGCGCCTTGACCTTTTCCGGGTCGCAGTCGTAGTCGTGGATGCCGAGGATGTCGGTGGCCGAGGCTTCCCAGCCGTCGTTGCCGATCACCGGGCGCGTCGCGTCGAGCGTGCGCGTCAGGTGGTACAGCGCCTCGACCGCGTTGCGGTGCGCCTGGGTCAGCGTCAGGTTCGGCACGCCCCAGGATTCGTTGAACGCCACCCAGACGATGATGCAGGGGTGGCTGTAGTCGCGCTCGATGGCTTCGGTCCACTCGCGCACCATGCGCGTGATCGCGCGCGGGCTGAAGCGGTAGGCCGAGGGCATCTCTTCCCACACCAGCAGGCCGAGTTTATCCGCCCAGTACAGGTAGCGCGGGTCCTCGATCTTCTGGTGCTTGCGCACGCCATTGAAACCCATCAGCTTGGCCAGCTCGACGTCGCGCTTCAGGTGCTCGTCGGAAGGGCCGGTGAGGAAGGATTCGGGCCAGTAGCCCTGGTCCAGCACCAGGCGCAGCTGGTATGGCCTTCCATTGAGCATCAGGCGGTCGCGGTTGATCGCGAACGAGCGCAGCGCCGTGTACGAACGGATGCGGTCGACCACGCGGTCGCCGCAGCGCAGCGTGACCTCGGCGTCGAGCAGGGTCGGACGCTCCGGGCTCCACAGCAGTTCGTTGCGCGAGTCGTCGATGCCGGGGTCGGACAGCGCGATCTTGCTGTTCGCCTTGCCGCCCAGCAGCTTGTAGTGGTCGTCGGCCAGCAGGTTTTCGCCGTGCCAGATTTTCACTTCGACGAACATGTCCGGCTGAATCTGGCCGCCGGCGAAGACCTCGCAGCCGATCTCGAAGGTTTCAAAAATCGGGGTCCACTTCAGCTTGGCGATATAGGTCTTGTCGACCTGCTCCAGCCACACCGTCTGCCAGATGCCGGTGGTGCGCGGATACCAGATCGAGTGCGGTTCCAGCAGCCAGTCCTGCTTGCCGCGCGGCTTGGCCAGGTCGGCCGGATCGTCTTCCACGAACACGGTGACGGTTTGCTGGCCATCGGCCTTCAGCGCCGAGGTGATGTCGGCCGCGAACGGCGTATGGCCGCCCTCGTGCTCGGCCACCAGTTGGCCGTTCACCCACACACGCGCCGAATAGTCGACCGCGCCGAAGTGCAGCATGGTGCGCCCTTCGGTCGGGGTGACCGTGAACTCGCGTTCGTACCAGCAGACCCGGTGGAAGCCCGTGTCGCCGATGCCCGACAGCGCGGTCTCGGGCGCGAACGGCACCTCGATCTCGTGGGTCCATTCCGCCACGTCGCCCGGCAGTTTGTAGCGCATCTCGTCGTCGAAGCAGAAGCGCCACTTGCCATTCAGGCTGGTCCAGTCGTCGCGTACCAGTTGGGGACGGGGATATTCGAATTGACTCATCGTTTTCCTTTCATTCAGCCGTCATTAGCAGGAACGGGAATCAGGAGTCGCCCCTGCCGTCCGGCCTTGTTGTTGTAAGCATCCACTGCCGCCTGCCCTGCCTGCGCGCCCATGCCGGCGCGGCACAGGGCCACGCAGGCGCCGCCGAAACCGGCGCCGGTCAGGCGCGCACCAAACACACCGTCCTGCCGGCGCAGCAGGTCGCACAGCTCGTCGAGTTCGGGAATCGAGACCTCGTAGTCGTCGCGCAGGCTGGTGTGCGAGTCGTTCATCAACGCACCGAAGCGCTCGGCGGACACGCCCTTCACCGCTTCCAGCACGCGCAGGTCTTCCAGCACCACGTGGCGCGCGCGGCGGCGGATCGGTTCGGGCAGGTCTTCCACCAGGGCCGGATCAAGCACGTCGCGCAGCGCCTGCACACCCAGCTTGCGCGAGGCTTCCTCGCATTCGGCGCGGCGTTCGTTGTACTTGCTGCCGGCCAGCTTGCGGGCGATGCCGGAGTCGATGACGATGATCTCGGCATCCTGCGGCAGCGGCGCCAGGCGGTGTTCCAGCGAGCGGGCATCGATGAACAGCATGTGGCCCTCGTCGGCCAGGCTGGAGGCCATCTGGTCCATGATCCCGCAGTTCACGCGGGCGTATTCGATCTCGGCGCGCTGGGCGATGCGCGCCAACTTGACGTCGTCGAGCTCAAAAGCCAGCAGTTCGCGCAGCGCGCGCAGCGTCGCCACTTCCAGCGCCGCGCTCGACGACAAGCCGGAACCCACCGGCACGTCGGTCGATACCCAGATGCGCAGCGGCGGCACCTGCACGCCCTCGGCCTCGACCAGGCGGATGCAGCCTTCGATGTAGCTGCCGTAGCCGCTCGGCGCGCTGCCGTCCGGCGCGAACGTCACGTGCGAATCGAGCGTGCTCGAATAGAAGTGGAAATGGCCGTCGCCGCTGCGGCTCATCGCCACCGTGGTGCGCTGGGGCGTGGCCACCGGCAGCATGAAGCCATCGTTATAGTCGGTATGCTCGCCCAGCAAATTCACGCGTCCGGGTGCGGATGCGTTGACTTCGGGCGCGCCGCCGAAGAAGGAGTCGCTCGTGAGCATCAGGTCACCTCCAGCCAGAGTGGCCGCTGGCGGCCATGCACGCTTGCGGCAGGCCACTGCGGGTCATACGTCAGGTTGTCCAGTCCTTGCGGACCGAGGAGGAAGGTGTCCTCGATCTTGATGCCCGCAAAGCTGGGGTTGAATGCGAAGGCCATGCCGGTTTCCAGCCCGGTGGCGGTACTCGGCGTGGCCACGATCTCGCGCGCCAGGTAGCCGGTGATGCCGCCCTGGTGGTGCTCGTTCAAGGCCTCGGCGCGGTCCGCATGTTTATATGCAGCGTCGAAGGCGTGGTACACGGCCGAGAGCGACTTGCCCGCCTCCACCGCGCTCAGGCCGGTGGCTTCGACTTCCATCAGCGCTGCCTGCTCCTCGGGCGCCGCGCCAAAGCTGACAAAGCGCGTCAAATTCGCATACAGGCCGTGGCGGCGTGCGCAGAACACCAGCATCGCGCGTTTGCCGATCGGCTCGTGCGTCGGTACCGGATGACGGTACAAGGGCAGGCGCCGTTCGCCGGCGGCCAGCACCAGGGCCGGATGGATGCCGCGCCGCCACAGGGCGTGGGCGCCGGCGCCGGCCAATTGGTATTCGGTCCAGTCGGGGCGTGCCGCGCGCAGCACTTCGCTCATCGCTTCGGCCGCTTCGCGTCCAAGGGCGCGGTAGCGCATCTGCTCGGCCTCGCCCAGCGCCAGGCGGCGCAGGCGCAGCGCGTTCGGCAGCGGCTGCTCGCCGTTGTGCGGCCGGTCGGACAGCACGATGGCGTCGCCAGCCAGGCCCAGCACATAGCGTTCGCGCAGTTCGATCTGCGCCCAGGGCGAGGCGTGGAAGCTGAAGCCGGCCGGGACTTCTTCCTCGCGCAGGCGCGCGACCTCGATTTCGTCGGTCAGGATGACCGCCTCGTCCTGGGTCACCAGTACTTCGGCCACGCCGGTTTCCGCGCACTGCAGCACGGCGCTGGAGCCGCCGGCGGTCACCCAGGCGAACCAGTCGATGCCGCGCAGGCGGATCGCGGCGGCGCCCGTCTTGCCCAGGCATTCGCGCAGCACGGCCAGCTTGGCCTGGACTTCAGCAGCCCGCATCGCCAATGCGTCAGGAGCCACGCTCATGCGTCCTCCTCGAGCGACACCTGCACCGCCTGCAGCTCGGCGGCGGTATTTTCAGGCAGGACGTCCATCGCGAACATGCCCGCGCCCAGCTCGGTGCCGGCCAGGTATTTCAGGCGCTCGCGCGAGCGGTAAGGCGGATAGAACTGGGCGTGCAGCTGGGTTTCCGGGTGCTCCATGCCGTCGGTCGGCGCCTGGTACCAGGCCATCAGGTAAGGGAAAGGCCGGTTCCACATGGTTTCGTACTTCAGCAGCACGGTCTTCAGCGCGCGCGCCAGGCTGGTGCGCTGGGCATCGGAGAGCGAGGCGAAGTCCTTGCAGGGCGCGCTCGGCATCACCCATACCTCGTAGGGGTAGCGGGCGCAGGCCGGCACGAAGGCGATCGCGTGCTCGTCCTCGAACAGCACGCGCCGGCCGTCTTCGGATTCCTTCTTCGCCATGTCGCATAGCAGGCTGGTGCCGTGTTCGAGGTACCAGTCGCGTTCCTGGGCCAGCATGCGCTCGGGCACCTGCGGAATGAAGGGGTAGGAATAAATCTGGCCGTGCGGATGGTGCAGGGTCACGCCGACTTCGCTGCCGCGGTTCTCGAACGGCAGCACGTACTGGATGTGCGGTTGCGCGCCGATACGCGTGGTGCGGTCGCCCCAGACCTTGAACAGCAATTCGATGCGCGACAGCGGCAGGTGCACCAGGGCCGCGCTCGGGTCCTGGGTGAAGACCACCACTTCGCAATGGCCGTTGGCGGGCGCAGTCGGCACCGTCAGGCTTGGCGGATCGTGCGATTCCAGCGCCAGCGAGGGGAAGCGGTTGTCGAACACGGCCACTTCGTAGTCGCCCTGCGGCAGTTCGGTCGGGTTGTCCGGATCGACCGTCACCGCCAGCGGGTTGTACTGCGGCGGCGGCTGGAAGGTGCGGTTCTGGCGGAACCCGGCATAGGTCACCCACTCGCCGCGCAGGGGGTGCCAGCGTAGGTGCGGGTTTGCGTTCATCGGGTCGGGGAATGGACTGGGCGCGATGAGCCCGTCCGGGATCGGCTGGTTGCTGTAGAGAGTAAGGTGTCGTCCGTCGGGCTTGGTCAGTTCTTTGCTGTACATGGCTTCGCTAATGTCGGGCAGTCCACAAGCATTCACAGGCATGGCAGGCCCTGCGAACGCGGCTAGGGAACGATCCTAACATGGCGTTTTCGCCACACTTTCTGGAGGGAACAGAGGGATTTTCCGCTGGTTAATGACTCATCGGAAGCGGACCAAAGGAATTGCTGCAGGTGCGTAGTGCGCTCCTATGAAGAGCGCAGGGAATGGCTGGGTTGGCTTAGGAGAGGGAGCAATTTTGTAGGCCTAAGCCTACAAAACGAATGGCAGTATTGACACTGCGCGGGGAGAAAAGCTCTTACAAGCTCAACAGGGTGAGATATGGGGTTTTGTAGGGTGGGCACTTGTGCCCACCTGGATCACCCTTCGAATCAACGGGGTGCTGAATTCAGCGTCCTATTTCAGACGCCGCGTGGCATCAATCGATGAGACCGCGTGGGCTCAAGAGCCCACCCTACGAAAAGCGATGATTCACCGTTTCGATCAAGCCAGCTTTACTTGGTCAGCTCGGCCAGCACCGCCGTGTACATCTGCAAATTTAGCAGCAACTGCTTGAGCGTAATGAACTCGTGCTCGGAGTGCCCCGTGTACACCTTGCCCGGCATCGCCGGACCGAAGCTCACCGCGTTCGGGAACAGGCGCGAATTGGTGCCGCCGCCAATCGCCACCGGTTTCGGGTCCTTGATGCCGGTGAAATAGGAAAACACGTTCATCAACACCGGTAGCTGCGGCGCATCCTTGCGCACCCAGGGTTCACCCGTGCGCACCGCGATGTTCGCCAACTCCAGGTTGCGGCCCTGCCACTGCGCCAGCGCCGCATTCACCTCGTTGGTCAGTTGTTCGATGCTCTTGCCTTGCGGGCGGCGCAAATTGATCGAGACCTCGATACCGTCGTCGCGCCCCTTGATCACGGTGGGCGCCACCGTCATCGGCCCCATGAAGCTGTCGCGGTAGGCGATCGCGCCGAACTTTTCGCCATACAGGCCGGTGCCCACCAGCTCGTTCAGGTAATTCACGACGCCGCCCGCCACCGTATTCGGCCAGGTACGCACGGCCAGCGCATCGGCCAGCATGGCAATCGCATTCACGCCGTCTTCCGGCTTCGACGAGTGCGCCGACAGGCCGTGGGCGGTGATGTGCAGGTCGTTCTCCTTGCGCTCGAAGGTGTAGCGCATGCCGTCCTGCTTGGCGCCGCGCGCCTTGATCTGGGCTTCCAGGGCCGGGGTGGCATTGGCGACGACGGCGCTGGCGTCTTCCGGAATCTGGCTGCCGAAGAAGCCGCCGGCAAAAGCCGAGACATACGGTTCGCCTTCGACCGGCGTCGCGGCGCCGGCCTTCGGGATCGTCACCGCGATGGTGCCCGAGGCCTTTTCGGCGACCACCGCCGGATATTCGGCGTCGAGCGTGATGCTCACCTGCGGCGGCTCGTGGGTCTTGAGGAAGTCGACCAGCGGCTGCCAGTTCGATTCCTCGCCCATGTACACGTACAGTTCGATGCGCTTCGACAGCGGCAGCTGCTGGTCCTTCAGCGCCTTCATCGCGTACAGCGCGGTGGCGATCGGCCCCTTGTCATCCTCGGCGCCGCGCGCCAGCAGCTTGCCCGGTTCGCTGGTCTGGTCCAGCACGAAAGGCGACTTCTTCCACTTCTTCGGATCGACCGGCTGCACGTCGCCATGGGTCACGACGCCGACCCGCTCTGTGCCCTTCCCCATGCCGACGACCACCACCCAGCCATGGTCGGCAAAATCGAAACCGAGACGGTCTGCCTCGCTTTTCAGGTAGGCCTTGAAGGCGATGTGCTGCGGGTCGCGGTCGGACGGCACGTTCGGGTCGGCCACCGTGTTGTAGCTGACCAGTTTCGACAGGGTGTCGACCACCGCGGTGCGATAGGTGGTGACGGCGTACTTGGCAGCCTTGACGGCGGCGTCGCTCGGGGCGGCGGCCGTGGTTTTCGTGTCGGGGGTGGCCTGCGCCGTGTCCTGGGGCGCGGCGATGGCATGCGCCGCGCAGGCCAGCAGCAGGCTGGCGAGTATCGTTCTTTTCATAGGTGCCGTAGTCTCCATTGCAAAGGCGCAACGAGTCTAGCACAGCACCTCGCGGCGGGTTCTCCGGCAATCCGGTATCGTAACGATCATCGCATTTCACTGAGAGCCCACCATGAGCGACAAGACCGTCACCCGGGTCCACCCGGCCCTGCGCGACGACATCGGCGACCTGATCACCCAGCGTCCGGTGCCCAGCGCCCACCTGGACCAGGTCGATCCCTTCCTGTTCCTGAACCACCACGGCCCGCAAACCTACCCGCCACACAACCGCGGCCTGCCCTTCGGTCCGCACCCGCACCGCGGCTTCGAGACCGTCACCTTCATTTTGGAGGGCATGCTGACCCACAAGGACAGCGCCGGC
>DAMABW010000080.1:0-14048 GCA_031999925.1 Massilia sp.
GAGCAGATCTACCGCAAGGTGATCGCCTTCCAGCCGAGCGGCTTGAAGGCGATCACCTTGCGGTAGATCTGCTCGGCCTCGCCATGCTCCTTCAATTGCACGTGCAACTCGGCGCGCAGGCGCGCGAAGTCGAGGGCATGGCGGGTGTGCGTGAGTTCGGCGGCCGCTGCCGAGCGGATCGCCTCGCGCAGGTTGTTTTGCGCCACCAGCTGCCAGGTCGGCAGGAACACGGCGCGCCGTTCCAGCGCACGCGTGATGCGCGCACCCAGGGTCTCGGCCGTGAAGGGTTTCAGCACGTAGTCGGTGGGCGCCAGTTCGGCCGCGCTGACCACCTTGCCGTGCACCGCTTCGGAGGTAAGCATGATGAAGATCGCCCACGGTGCGATCAGGCGGTGGTGGCGCAGGTCTTCCAGCAACTGCTGGCCGTCCTGGCCGTCGCCCGCGCCGCTGCCCAGGTCGTATTCGCAGAGGATGATGTCGTAGGCGCGGCGCGTCAGTTGACGGATCGCCGTGCCGGAATTCACCGCGTACTCGACCTTGCTGATGCTCGATGCATTCAGCATGTTTTGCAGGTTGCTGCGCATGCCCGGATTCGGGTCGATGACCAGGACCGACAGGTTGCTGTTTTCTTGCATGTATTCTCTTTCAATGCTGCCTGGATGCTACTTCCGAACGCTACAATACCGGCAAGCCATCTGCCCGGCAACTGGCAATGGCCGTCGGGGCGTCGGGAGGCTTGTCAACACTGTATAATAGCGGGCTATCTTTCACCCGCAGCCACGCTGCATCAACCGACTTCCAGCCATGTTGATTCTGCCGGGTTCCAACGCCCTTTCGGTATTTCGTAGCCAACGCCTCCTGAACCAGCTGCAAGCAGTCGCTCCCACGATTGCCTCGGTCCAGGCTCGCTTCTACCACTTCATCGACGCCAGCGCGCCGCTGTCCACAGAGGACACCGAACGCTTGACGGCCATGCTCACCTACGGCGAGCCTGTGCCCGAGACCCTGTACGAGGGCGCCGTCGAAGAGTTCTTCGTGATCCCGCGCCTGGGCACGATTTCTCCCTGGGCGTCGAAGGCGACCGACATCGCGCACAACTGCGGCATGGCCCACGTGCACCGCATCGAGCGCGGCGTGGCCTACAAGGTGGTGCTCAAGAGCGGCATCCTGGGCAGCAGCATCGGCGCGCCGAAGAAACTGGGCGCCGACGAAAACGCGGCGGTCGCAGCCCTGCTGCACGACCGCATGACCGAATCCGTGCTGCGCAGCGCCGACGACGCGGTGCGCCTGTTCGACGAGCTCGAAGGCAAGACGCTGGAATCGGTCGACGTGCTGGGGCAGGGCCGCGACGCCCTGGTGCGCGCGAATACCGAACTCGGCCTGGCGATGTCGGACGACGAGATCGACTACCTGAACGACGCCTTTACCAAGGCCCAGCGCAATCCGACGGATGTGGAGTTGATGATGTTCGCCCAGGCGAACTCGGAACACTGCCGCCACAAGATCTTCAACGCCGACTGGGTGATCGACGGCGTGAAGCAGGACAAGTCGCTGTTCGGCATGATCAAGAACACCCACCAGCTGCAGCCGAAGGGCACGATCGTCGCCTACAGCGACAACTCGTCGATCATGGAAGGGTCGACCGTCACCCGCTTCTTCCCGCGCGAGAACGGGGAATATGCGACGCTGAGCGAATTGACCCACACGCTGATGAAGGTCGAGACCCATAACCACCCGACCGCGATCTCGCCATTCCCGGGCGCCTCGACCGGCGCCGGCGGCGAGATCCGCGACGAAGGTGCGACCGGCCGCGGCGCCAAGCCGAAGGCGGGCCTGACCGGCTTCACGGTGTCGAACCTGCTGCTGCCGGATGCCCAGCGTCCGTGGGAAAACGCGGCCGACGTGACCACCACGGGTGAGAAGACTGCGGCGCCGGTCTACGGCAAGCCGGAACGCATCGCCTCGCCGCTGCAGATCATGATCGACGGCCCGCTCGGCGGCGCCGCATTCAGCAATGAATTCGGCCGTCCTGTACTGGGCGGCTACTTCCGCACCTACGAGCAGAACGCGCAGGCGGCCGGCGGCGTGTACGGCTACCACAAGCCGATCATGATCGCGGGCGGTATCGGCAACATCGCCGACCAACATACCCACAAGAACGACATCCCGCCGGGCAGCCTGCTGATCCAATTGGGTGGCCCGGGCATGCGCATCGGCATGGGCGGCTCGGCAGCCTCGTCGATGGCCACCGGCACGAACACCGCCGACCTCGACTTCGACTCGGTCCAGCGCGGCAATCCGGAGATGGAAAGGCGTGCCCAAGAAGTCATCAACGGCTGCTGGCAACTGGGTGCGGACAATCCGATCATCTCGATCCACGACGTCGGCGCCGGCGGCCTCTCGAACGCCTTCCCGGAAATCGTGAACGACGCCAAGCGCGGCGCGACTTTCGACCTGCGCAAGATCCAGCTCGAAGAGTCGGGCATGGCGCCGAAGGAAATTTGGTCAAATGAGTCGCAAGAGCGATATGTGTTGGCAATTTCACCAGATAGCCTGAGTAAATTTGCAGCACTGTGCGAGCGCGAGCGTGCGCCGTTCGCCGTGATCGGCGTCGCCACCGAGGAGCGCCAACTGCGCGTGGTCGATCCCGAGGCAAATAACAACCCGGTCGACATGCCGATGGAAGTCCTGCTCGGCAAACCGCCGAAGATGCAGCGCAACGTCGAGCACGTGCAGCGCGACCTGCCGGCGGTCGACCTGACCGGCATCGCGCTGGAAGAAGCCGCGAAGCGCGTGCTGTTGCTGCCGACCGTTGCCGACAAATCCTTCCTGATCACCATCGGCGACCGCAGCGTCGGCGCCATGACCGCGCGCGACCAGATGGTCGGCCCGTGGCAAGTGCCGGTGGCCGATTGCGCCGTCACCGTGATGAGCCACGAGGGTTACGTGGGCGAAGCGATGGCGATGGGCGAGCGTACCCCGCTGGCCGTGATCGACGCCGCCGCATCGGGCCGCATGGCTGTGGGCGAGGCGATCACCAACATCGCCGCCGCACCGATTGCCTCGATCGAAGACATCAAGTTGTCCGCCAACTGGATGGCTGCCTGCGGCCAGCCGGGCCAGGACGCGGCCCTGTTCGACACCGTGAAAGCGGTCGGCATGGAACTGTGCCCGGCGCTCGGCATCAGCATCCCGGTCGGCAAGGATTCGCTGTCGATGCGCACCACCTGGAGCGACGAGGGCGAAGCGAAATCGGTGATCTCGCCGGTGTCGCTGATCGTCTCCAGCTTCGCGCCGGTGCCGGACGTGCGCCGCACGCTGACGCCGCAATTGCGTACAGACCTCGGCGAGACCGCCCTGATCCTGATCGACCTGGGCCGCGGCAAGAACCGCATGGGCGCATCCGCGCTGGCGCAAGTCACCCAGCAGTTGGGCGACGCGGTGCCGGACGTCGACTCGCCTGACGACCTGAAAGCCTTCTTCGCCGCGATCCAACGCCTGAACGCGGACGGCAAGCTGCTCGCCTACCACGACCGTTCCGACGGCGGCCTGTTCACGACCCTGGTCGAGATGGCCTTTGCCGGCCGCGCCGGCGTGTCGGTGAACCTCGACATCCTGACCATGGAAGGCGAGCATGCCTCCGACTGGGGCGACGCCAAGAACTGGGCCACGCAAGTGGGCGAGCGCCGCAACGAAATGACGTTGCGCGCGCTGTTCTCGGAAGAGCTGGGCGCCGTGGTGCAGGTGCGTGTCGAGGACAAGAGCCTTGTCATGAACGTGCTGCGCGAACTGAACCTGGGCGCCTGCAGCCACATCATCGGCAAAGTCAA
This sequence comes from Massilia sp., assembly GCA_031999925.1. GTDB lineage: Bacteria > Pseudomonadota > Gammaproteobacteria > Burkholderiales > Burkholderiaceae_D > Telluria. Next base: position 3,831 of record DAMABW010000080.1, read on the forward strand.
CGACCGCGGCGTGGTCGAATTCACGCGCGACGCGAAAGTGATCTATCACGAGAAGCGCAGCAACCTGCACCGCCTGTGGTCCGAGACCAGTTGGCGCATCGCGCGCCTGCGCGACAACCCGGCCTGCGCCGACCAGGAATACGATCGCCTGCTGGACGAGACCGATCCCGGCTTCACGCCGAAGGTCAGCTTTGACATGAATGAGAACGTGGCGGCGCCGTTCGTTGCGACGGGTGTGCGTCCGCGCGTGGCCATCCTGCGCGAGCAGGGCGTGAACTCGCACATCGAGACCGCGTTTGCCATGTACCAGGCCGGCTTCAATGCGGTCGACGTGCACATGAGCGATTTGATCGCGGGCCGCGTAAAGCTCGACGACTTCAAGGGCGTGATCGCGGTGGGCGGCTTCTCCTACGGCGACGTGCTGGGCGCGGGCGAGGGCTGGGCCAAGACCATCCTGTTCAACACCCAGCTGGCCGACCAGTTCGCGCGCTTCTTCGCCCGTCAGGATACGTTTGGCCTGGGCGTGTGCAATGGTTGCCAGATGCTGGCCAACCTGAAGCCGATCATCCCGGGCGCGCATGCGTGGCCGAAGTTTACCCGCAACAAGTCGGAACAGTTCGAAGCGCGCTTCGGCATGGTCGAGGTGCTGGAGTCGCCGTCGATCTTCTTCCAGGGCATGGCGGGCACGCAAGCGCCGCTGGCGATCGCCCACGGCGAAGGCTTTGCCGACTTCTCGCTGACCGGCGATTTGTCGCAGGTGGTGCAGTCGCTGCGCTACGTCGACAACCGCGGCCAGGCGACCGAGCAGTATCCGTTCAACCCGAACGGCTCGCCGGGCGGCTTGACCGCGGTGACCACGCCGGATGGGCGCTTCACGGCCATGATGCCGCACGCCGAGCGCGTGTTCCGCACCGTGGTGCACTCGTGGGCGCCGGAGAGCTATGGCGAAGATGGCCCGTGGATGCGCATGTTCCGCAATGCGCGCAAGTGGGTCGGTTGATCGCTCACTGAAGCAGGAATGAAAACGCCTCCATCGGGAGGCGTTTTTTTGGGCGGTCGCTGATCCGGGTGTTGACGTTGTAGGGTGGGTTCTCGAACCCACCATTTTGACCGCCCGCGCGCATGCGCACACGTGGCGGGTTCAAGAACCCACCCTACAAATAAAAAGGCGCTTCCGTGGAAGCGCCTTTTGCCTGACTACTGCTCAGCCAATCCGGATTACTGGACCTTGGCCTTCTTCAGCAGCGATTCGCGGAACTCGGCCAGCTTCTTCTGCTGCAGCGATTCTGCAACCTGCTGCTTGACCTGGTCCAGCGGCGGAACCTGGACCGGACGCACGTCTTCCAGTTTGATGACGTGGTAGCCGAACTGGGTCTTCACCGGGGTGTCGGTGATCGCGCCTTTTTGCAGCGAGGTCATGGCTTTCGAGAACTCGGGAACGAAGCCGCGTGGGTCGGCCCAGCCCAGGTCGCCACCGTTCTGGGCGGTGCCGTCCTTGCCCTGCTTGGCCAGTTCTTCGAACTTGGCGCCGCCTTTCAGCTTGGTGATGATGGCCTTGGCTTCGTCTTCTTTCTCGACCAGGATGTGGCGCGCGTGGTATTCCTTCTCGGGCGCCTGGGCCTTGGCCTTGTCGTACTCGGCCTTGATGTCGGCATCCTTGACCGGGTTCTTCTTGACGTAGTCGGCCAGCATGGCGTTGATGATGATGCTCTGGCGGGCGTTGTCGATCGCGGCCTTGACATCGGCACGGCCGCCGACGCCTTGCTTGTCGGCTTCCTGGATCAGCACTTCGCGGCCGATCAGGTCTTTCTTGATCATTTCGCGCAGCTGAGGGGTATCCGTGGCGCGGCCTTGGGCGACGACCTGCTTGACCACCTGGTCGACCTTTGCCGCCGGGATCGGCTTGCCATTCACGGTCGCGACGTTCTGTGCGAACACAGGCGCGGCAACCATCGCGGTCATGGCGAGCAACAGGCGGGTGGGCTTCAAAATCATTGTTCGGATCCTATAAAAACGCTATAAGTCGCCCGCTGGCGACGAAAGCCGATGCGCCGCGCCGCAACAGCGCGCGCACCGGAGGCACAACATCTTACTGTACCTTTGCCTTCTTGACCATTTCATCCTGGTAGTTAGCCAGCTTGGTCTGGGTCAGGCTTTCGGCGATCTGCTGCTTGATTTCGTCCATTGCCGGAACTTTCACGGCGCGGGTGTCGTCGACCTTGATCACGTGGTAGCCGGCGCCGGTTTTCACCGGGGTCTCGGTCACGCCGCCTTTTTGCAGCTTGGTGAAGCCGGCTGCGAATTCAGGCGGGAAGGCGGCCGGGCTGGCCCAGTCGAGGTCGCCGCCGTTGTTGGCCGAACCGGTGTCCTTGCTCTGCTTGGCCAGGTCTTCGAACTTGGCGCCGCCCTTGAGCTTGGCGATGACGGCTTTCGCTTCGTCTTCGGTTGCCAGCAGGATGTGGCGCACGTGGTATTCCTTCTCGGCCGCCTGGGTCTTGGCGAAGCGGTCGTACTCGGCCTTGATCTCGGCATCGGTCACCGGGTTCTTGGCGACGTAGTCGCGCGCCAGTTGGCTGACGACGATCGCCTGGCGGGCGCTGTCGAGGGCTTGCTTGACGTCCGGCTTCTTGTCGTAGCCTTGCTTGATCGCTTCCTGCATCAGGACTTCGCGTTCGATCAGCTGCTTCTTGATCTGTTCGCGCAGCTGCGGCGAATCTTCGCCCTGGCCTTGTGCAACGACTTGCTTCACGATCGCGTCCACGCGCGAGGTCGGAATCGCCTTGCCGTTGACGACGGCCAGGTTCTGGGCAAACGCGGGTGCTGCGATAACGGCGATCAGGGCTAACAGCAATTGTGCTGGCTTAAAAGTCATTATGGTGTTCCTGTGGGAGGGGAGTTGCTTGGACGGGGTTCTGATTATTTCTTATGCAGAGCAATTCAATTGTGCGACAGATTTCTTAAGCTATCCTGAACGGGCCTCGAGCCTGTTCTTCTTTGAGTTCCGAAGGTGCCAGGGCCGTGATCGCAAGTGCGTGGATCTCGGCCTTCATCATATCGTGCACGGCATCATACACCAGTCGATGCCGCATGACGAGTCTTAGTCCCTCGAAGCATTCGGAGACGATCCGCACGCTGTAATGACCGCCGCCCGAGGCGGCGCCGGCGTGGCCCGCGTGCAGGTGCGAGTCGTCGCCGACGGCCAGGTCGAGCGGGTTCAGGGCCTCGGTCAGGCGCGCTTCGATGCGCTCGACCCGGGTGTCGACGCGGTTATCCAGACTCATGCTTCCTCCTGTGGGACGTGTTTAACGAGCATCATCGCCTGGCCTACGCTGAAAAGGAAGAAGATGGCGGTCATGCCGAAGACCTTGAAATTGACCCAGGCGTTGGTGTCGTTCTTGAAGACCACGAAGGCCATCACCAGGTTCAGCGCGCCCAGGAAGAACAGGAAGCCCATCCACTGGAAGCCGACGCGCGGCCAGATTTCCTCGGGCAGCGGCAGCGCTTCGTGCATCACCTTGCGCATCAAATTGTTCTTCAGGAAGACCTGGCTGACGAACAGGGCCGCCGCGAAGATCCAGTACAGCATGGTCGGCTTCCACTTGATGAAGGTCTCGTCGTGGAAATAAATGGTGGCGCCGCCGAACACGACGATCACGAAGAAGGACACCCACAGCATGGTGTCGACCTTGCGCCGGCGCACGAGCAGATAGCCCACCTGGAGCACGGTGGCAATGATGCCGACCACGGTGGCAAGCATGATCGGCGCCTGGCTGGCGATGATCTTGCCGCCCGAAACCAGGCCGCCGAGGTAGGTCTCGGCGAGGGCCACCGCGGCCGCCTCGTTGCCGGTGCCGTATTTATAGACCGCGAAGAAGAGTATCAGCGGAAAGAAGTCGAACAAAAATTTCATGGGGCTCCAGGTGATGCTGGGGTAGCGGACGGGTGATTACAGCGGCTTGAAGCTGAGTGCGGCCGAGTTGATGCAATAGCGCAGGCCGGTTGGCGGCGGGCCGTCCGGGAACACATGGCCGAGGTGGGCGTCGCAGACGGCGCAGATGATCTCGGTGCGCACCATGCCGTGGGTACGGTCGACCTTCTCGACCACGTTCTCCGGGTCGAGCGCCTTGAAGTAGCTGGGCCAGCCGCAGCCCGACTCGAACTTGGCGTCGGACTCGAACAGCGGGGTGTTGCAGCAGACGCAGGTGTAGATGCCGTGCTCGTGGTGGTCCCAGAACTTGCCGGTAAAGGCGCGCTCGGTGGCGGCGTGGCGCGTCACCTGGTATTCGATCGGGTCGAGCTGGGCACGCCATTCGGCGTCGGTCTTGGTCACTTTATCGGTCATGTCGGTCTTTCTCGTCAAAAATCAGGAGGAACAGCTCACTTCGAGATGCGCGGCCCAGTCCGGCGGCAGCGCGGCATAGGCCTCGTGTTCGGGTTGGTCGTCGAAGGGCTGTTCGAGGATGGCCAGCAGCTTCGTCACTTCGCTGAAGTCGCCATTCTGTGCCCGTTCGATCGCCTGCTGGGCCAGATAGTTTCGCAGGATGTACTTCGGGTTGACGCGGTTCATGGCGGCGCGGCGCTCGGCGTCGACGCTGGCCTCGGCGCGCAGTCGCTCGCGGTAGCGCCCGGCCCAGCCGTCAAAGGCGGCGCGGTCGATGAAGAGGTCGCGCACGGCCTCCTCGCTGCCCGTTTCGTCGATTTTCAGGTCGGCCAGGCGGCGGAACAGCAGGGTGAAGTCGACGTGGCTGGCCTGCATGACGGTGAACAGGCCGTCGATCAGGGCGCGGTCGCCCTCGCGCGTTTCAACCAGGCCGAGCTTGGCATGCAGCAGCACGTCGAGCTGCTTTTCGAATTCCGGCATGTAGACGTCGAGCGCTTCCTGGGCCGCTTCCACGGTCTCGATCAGCGGCAGCAAGGCATTGCCCAGCGCGTAGCAGTTCCAGTGGCCGATCGCGACCTGGTTGGCGTAGGAATAGCGTCCGCCCTGGTCGGTGTGGTTGCAGATGTGGTTCACGTCGAAGGCTTCCATGAAGCCGAACGGGCCATAATCCAGGGTCAGGCCGAGGATCGACATGTTATCGGTGTTCATCACGCCATGCATGAAGCCGACCGCCTGCCAATGGGCGATCATGCGCGCGGTGCGGCGCGTGACTTCCGCCAGCAGGGCGGCGTACGGATTGGCCGCCGCGCGCAGCTCCGGGTAGAAGGTGTCGATCACATAGTCGGCCAGGGTGCGCAGTTCTTCCGGCTTGTCGCGGTAGTGCCAGTGTTCGAAAGAACCGAAGCGGACGAACGAAGGCGCCATGCGCGTGACCACGGCGGCGGTCTCCAGCGACTCGCGCATCACGCGCTGCTGGGAGCCGGTGACGACCAGGGCGCGCGTGGTCGGGATGCCAAGCGCGGCCATCGCTTCCGAGCACAGGAACTCGCGGATCGACGAACGCAGCACGGCGCGGCCGTCGCCCATGCGCGAGTAGGGCGTCTTGCCCGCGCCTTTCATCTGCAGTTCCATCCGTCCCTCCGGGCCAGGCAGGTCGCCGAGCAGGATGGCGCGGCCGTCGCCGAGCTGGCCGGCCCAGACGCCGAACTGATGGCCGGAATACACGGCCGCCAGCGGCTGGGCGCCCTCGGGCACCGCATTGCCGGTGAGGGCCGCGACGAAGTCTTCCTGCGCCAGGGTCGCCGCGTCGAGGCCGACCAGGGCGGCCGCACGGCTACTTCCCGCGACGAAGTAGGGCGCTGGCATCGGCGTCGGCATCAGCCGCGTGTAGAACGCGGGCGGCAGGGCGGCAAAGCCGTTGCCGAAGGGGAGATCGTTGGGCGTAATGGCAGTTCCAGTACAAAGGTTGTTCAGGACGACAGCGGAATTCTACCGTACCGGGCAGATTCTATTCGCGCACGCCACTCCGGCAAGCGCGCTTACATCCGATAACACTTTGCAACTGCCCCCTGCTGCGCCGCAGCATCGAAACATGTTGACGCGCTGCATCAAGCCGAATCACACTCGTTCGAGCTTGTTAAACAGATCACAGGAGACGTTCGATGACGCCGTACCCGAAGAGCCCGCTGATGGGCCAGATGATGGACCAGCCCCTGCTTATTTCGAGCATCATCGAGTTCGCCGCGCGCCACTTCGGCGCCAACGAAATCGTATCGCGCCGCGTCGAAGGCGACATCCACCGCTACACCTACCGCGAATGCGAGCAACGCGCCCGCCGCATGGCGCATGCGCTGCAGGGCCTGGGCGTGACGATGGGCGACCGCGTCGCCACCCTGGCCTGGAACGGCTACCGCCACATGGAGCTGTACTACGCGGTGTCCGGTTCGGGCGCCGTGCTGCACACGATCAACCCGCGCCTGCATCCGGAACAGATCGCCTACATCGTGAACCACGCCGAAGACCAGTACCTGTTCTTCGACCTGACCTTCCTGCCGCTGATCGAAGCGGTGGCACCGCACTGCAAGACGGTGAAGTCCTTCATCCTGATGAGCGACCGCGCCCACATGCCTGCGGAAACCAAGATCCCGAGCCTGCTCTGCTACGAAGACATCATCGCCTCCAGCAGCGACGACTACACCTGGCCGTTGTTCGACGAAAACTCGGCGGCCTCGCTGTGCTACACCTCGGGCACGACCGGCAACCCGAAAGGCGCCCTGTATTCGCACCGCTCGACCCTGCTGCACGCCTATGCCTCGAGCATGCCGGGTGCGCTGAACGTGTCGTGCCTGGACAGCGTGGTGCCGGTGGTGCCGATGTTCCACGTGAACGCCTGGGGCCTGCCCTATTCGGTGCCGCTGTCCGGCGCCAAGATGGTGTTCCCGGGCGCGGCGCTCGACGGCAAGTCGCTGTACGAACTGTTCGAGGCGGAAAAAGTCACCTTCTCGGCCGGCGTGCCGACCGTCTGGCTCGGCCTGATCAACCACGCGCTGCAGAACAACCTGCAGTTCTCGACCTTCCGCCGCACCGTGATCGGCGGCTCGGCCTGCCCGCCGGCGATGATGGACACCCTGATCGACAAGCTCGACGTGCACGTGATCCACGGCTGGGGCATGACGGAGATGTCGCCGCTCGGCACCACAGGCGGCCTGCAAGCCAAGCACCGCGAACTGCCGAAGGAAGCGCAGCGCAAGATCCTGCAGAAGCAGGGCCACGCCATCTTCGGCGTCGACATGAAGATCGTCGACGACGACGGCGAGGAACTGCCGTGGGATGGCGAGACCTACGGCCACTTGTACGTGAAGGGGCCGTGGATCGTGTCGGGCTACTTCCGCAACGAAGGGGGAGACGTGCTGAAGGATGGCTGGTTCCCGACCGGCGACGTGGCCACCATCGACGGCGACGGCTACATGCAGATCACCGACCGCAGCAAGGACGTGATCAAGTCCGGCGGCGAATGGATCGGCAGCATCGACCTGGAAAACATCGCCATGGCCCACCCGGCCGTGATGCAGGCGGCCTGCATCGGCGTGGCCCACCCGAAATGGGACGAGCGGCCGATGCTGGTGGTGGTCAAGCGCCCGGGGCAGGACGTGTCGCGCGAGGAGCTGCTGGCCTTCTTCGAGGGCAAGGTGGCGAAGTGGTGGCTGCCGGACGACGTGGTGTTCACCGAGGCGCTGCCGATGGGCGCGACCGGCAAGATCCAGAAGAACCGCCTGCGCGACCAGTACAAGGAGCACAAGCTGCCGACGGCGTGAGCGCCGGCACCGGTTTGGCCGTGTCCTGCGACAGCCCGCCGTGTGCGGGCTTTTTTTCATGCCGGGGCCGTGTTGGTCCCTGTTCGTCCGTCGCGATGGCGCTTACGCCTGGTACCGGTCCTTTGGCGCCGGCAGTTCCTCGGCCAGCACCTGCTCGATCACGCTGGCCTCGACGTCGCGCGCCTTGAGGAATTCGACGGCGCTCGGCGTGCCGGCGTCGAGCTGGATGGCGCGCGCTTCGTTCAGGGTAGGCGCGTCCAGCACCGGTTGTTCGCCTGTTTGTCCGTTGTTGGTATTCATCTTGGTCTCGATCAGCTTGGATACCGCAAGTGTGACGGTCCATTATGACGACCGCATTACCGCGCCACCGATAGTCGCCGCGCCAAGGTGACCGTCCGTGCGCCCCGTCGGCGGCGGCTGTGCTGTAGTGAAGGCAAAGGAGGACACGTCAATGGAAACCGAACTGAAACTGAAAGTCCCGGCGGACGCGCTGGACAGCCTGCGCAGCCACCCGATGCTGCGCGAACGCGCGCTGGGCGAACCCGTCGAGCACCACCTGGTCGACACCTATTACGACACCCCGGAGCGGGCCTTGTGGAAGGCCGGGTTGACGCTGCGCGTGCGCGCCGACGGCGGGCGCTGGATCCAGACCGTCAAGACCGCCGGCGAGGCGTCAAGCAGCCTGCACCGGCGCGGCGAGTGGGAATGCGCACTGCCCGATGCGGCGCCGCGTCCGGATCTGCTGGCGCGCCAGGTGAAGCCGGCGGCCCTGGCCGAACTGCTGCGCAGCGCCGCCATCGCGTCCGACCTGGCGCCGCTGTTCCAGAACACGACCCACCGCACCACCTGGCGCATCGCGCTGGAAGACGGCCAGCAGCTCGAATGCGCGTTCGACGCCGGCAGCATCGCCGCCGGCGCCCACCAGGCATCGATCGCCGAACTTGAACTCGAACTGAAGGAGGGCGATCCGGCCCAGCTGTTCCGGCTGGCGCTGGACCTGCACCACGCGGTGCCGCTGCAACTGGCAAGCGACAGCAAGGCCGCGCGCGGCTACGCGCTGCTCGACCCCGCGCCGCTGCGCGCGCACAAGGCGGCGCCGGTGCGCCTGCGTGGCAAGATGACGCTGGAGGAAGCGTTTGTCGCCATCGGCGCGAATTGCCTGGGCCAGCTGGAGTCGAATGTGCCCGGGGTGCTAAAACGCGACGTGGAAAGCCTGCACCAGATGCGCGTCGGCCTGCGCCGGCTGCGCGCGCTGGTCGACATGTTCGCCGACCTGGTGCAGCCGCCGGCCGCCGTGCAGGAAGGCCTGGACTGGCTGGCCGGTGAACTCGGCGCCGCGCGCGACTGGGACGTGCTGGCCGGCTCGACCCTGGCCGATATCGCCGGGCTCGACCCGGCGAACCTGCGCCAGGCGGCAGAAACCCGCGCCGAGGCCCACCACCGCCAGTTGGCCCAGACCCTGCGGGCGCCGCATTTCACGGCGGTGCTGCTGCAGGTCGGCGGCTGGCTGCATGGCCGTGCATGGCGCGCCGGCGTGCCGTTGCCGAAGGATTCGCCGCTGGCGGCGCCGGCCGGGTGCGGCATGCGGCCGCTGCTGCGCAAGGCGGAAAAGCGTCTCGACAAGCGCATCGACGGGCTGGATACAAGGGATGCGCACGCGCGCCACCGCACCCGCATCGCCGCGAAAAAGGCGCGCTACGCCGCCGAATTCTTCCAGGACCTGTTGCCGGCCAAGCGCGTCAAGCCGTATGTGGGGCGGCTCTCGAAGCTGCAGGACAAGCTCGGCACGCTGAACGATTACGCCGTCGCGGACCGCCTGCTCGACGAACTAAAAGGGAGCAACGCCCAGGTCGCGCGCCAGGCGGCGTACGCGCGCGGCTACCTGGCCGCAAGCGGCGCGGCGCAAACGGGGCGGCTCGGCAAGGCGCTGGCCTCGGTGGCGGGCCGGCGCATCGGTTGACGCCGCGCCCGGTTCACTGCCACAGGGCGACCGTGTGGATCGTCGTGGGCTGGGAGGAAAACGACAGGATCTCCAGCATCAGTTCGCGCACCCCGTCCCAGACGATCTGCACGCCCAGGCAAAGCAGGATAAAGGCGGTCAGCCGCAGGAACACCGCGGTGCCCGCTTCGCCGATCAGGCGCAGGAAGTGTTCGCCGTAGCGGAACGCCAGGTACAGCAGCACACCGATCAGGGCCAGCGCCAGCAGCGCCCCGCCCATGCGCGCGGCCGACATCACCAGTTCCACGTCGTGCAGGGCGACGCCCACCGTGATGGCGACCGAGATCGAGGCCGGGCCGCAGCTGATCGGGAAGGTGAGCGGGTAGAAGGCCTGGCGGTGGGCCTGGTCGGGCGTATAGGCTTCGGCCAGGGCCGCGCGGCTGTCCTGGGTTTGCGGGGTGGCGCCGAGCAGGCGCCAGGCAACGGACGCGAGGATCAAGCCGCCGCCGATACGCACGATGGGCAGCGAAATGCCGAAGAAGTCGAGCACGTAGGACCCGATCAGCATCGAACCCGTCATCAGC
>DAMABW010000081.1:0-14013 GCA_031999925.1 Massilia sp.
GAAGCTGCCGTCGGTGATGTCGGTCGCGGTGCCCGAGCCGAAGGCTGGCACGGTTTGCAGCAGTTCGGCCACGGTGTTGGCGCCGGTGGCGGCGATCTGCTTGGCGTTCAGGGTGGTGACCGGCGAGGAGCCTTCCTTGTCCGCACGCTTGATGTTGGAACCGGTGACGTACACCTTGGTTACCGGGGCGGCAGCTTCCTGCTGCGCGAAAACGACGCTGGACGAGGCCAGGGTCAGGGCGACAGCGACAACGCTGCGCTTTACTGCGAGATGCTGCTTAGTCAAAAAAATCTCCGATGCTTCTATCACCGGGCGCCACGCCCTGGCGGCGACGGCTTGTGACCGGTCCGGGTAGCGTTGACGTCTGTTTGTTGCTGTTGAATAGAGTACTCAAGCGCTAACGCGCTTGAGAGCAACATAAAAACATTTCGGATAAACAAATGTCAAATTCGGTTGGATGTTTGTTTGATTGGAACAACAGGTATGCCGCAATCTCATAGGAGCATAGACGGAGAACACGTCTAGTCATCTATACAAAAAAGCCCTGAGCATCAGTAAAACTAATGCTCAGGGCTCGGTAAAACCGATGCTGGAAGCGGTTTAGCCGCGTGCCGGCTCGGCGACGTAGATCTCGACGCGGCGGTTACGGGCGCGGCCGGCGGCATCGTTGTTGTTGGCGATCGGCTCGCGGTCGGCGCGGCCTTCGATGGTGATGCGGTTCGGGTTCACGCCGCGGCCCGCCAGGTAGTCGCGGGTGCGCGAGGCGCGGTCGACCGACAGCGGCTGGTTGATCGACACGTTGCCTGTGTTGTCGGTGTGGCCGATGATGACCACGTTGGTGTTCGGATTTTCCTGCAGCGTGCTGGCGAAGCGCTGGAGAATCGGCTGGAAGTTCGACTTGATGTCGGACCGGCCCGTGTCGAAGGAAATATCGCTCGGGATTTCCAGTTTCAGGCGGTTGTCCGAGGTCTGCGACACCTGCACGCCGGTGCCCTGGGTGGCCTGTTCCATGGCGCGCTTTTGCTGCTCCATGCGGTTCGACCAGATATTCCCGATCACGGCGCCGGCTGCGCCGCCGAGCACGGCGCCCTTGGCTGCGCGGCTGCCGCCGCCACCGCCGGTGGTGCCGCCGATCAGGGCGCCGAGGGCCGCACCGGCGCCGGCGCCGGTGGCGGTGCCGCGCTGGGTGGCGCTCATGTCGGCACAACCGCTCACGCCGAGTGCCAGGATGGTCGCTGCGATGGCGGATTTAGTGAAATAGGTAGTCATAATCGCTCTCCTTGAAAATAAAAAATCCGTTTCGTGGGCGCACCCTGCGGGCACGTCGGCGAAACGGATTGGTGGTACAACTTCTGTTTGGCGCATGCGATTGCAGGAGCAATCGCGCGCGGCAAGATGACGCAGGGTAGCGTCACTCACGCGCTTGCGCCTATATGCCTCGACCGCTGATCAGGCGAACCAGGATCATGATCACGGCGACAACCAGCAGGATGTGGATGAAGCCGCCGATCGTGTACGAGGTGACCAGGCCGAGCAGCCACAGGACGATCAAAACGATGGCAATAGTATAAAGCATGAGGAGTCTCCTCAGACATTAGCGCCTCGGTGGCGCGGTGAGTCCAGTATGAGGCGGGCTGCTCAGCACCACCGTTCGATGGCCCACATTATGCGCGAGATTTTTGTTCTTCTTGCATCCCCGCGCGCTGGAGTCGCGCGCCTTGAAGCCCCGGAATCCACCCCATGAAGCCGAGCAGGCCGACCACGCCGATCAGGCAGGTCAGCAGGCCGCCCGCCACCAGCAGGGTCACGTCGTGCGGCGCTACCTGGTGCCCGGTCTGCAATGGCGGTCCCGCCGACACCAGGCCGAAGGCAGTCACAACCAATCCCCAAACGATGATGCCGATCCACGCGAGGCTATTCATGGTAATCCCCTTTTCGATGGTTGGTGTCGCACGCCGGCCCATATTTTTATTTCCGACGCAGAAACATTCTCGGGCTAGCTCAGCAGTAATTCCGTGCGATGGCGCACATTGCACCAGAGAAAATATCAAGGCCGGGCATCCTGGCGGATGGCCGGCCTCGTGGCGGGGAAAAAGGTAGATGAAAGAGATCAGGCGGCGCGCAGGCGGCCCTTGACGATGCGCACACGGTCGCCGCTACGCCATTGCGGCTGGCTGTTCTGGTGGAAGGTGCGCAGGGTGCCATCGTCCAGGCGCACGCGGATCTCGTAGCTGGTGGTGGCCTTCATGTTGCCTTCGACCTGGTTGCCGACCACGGCGCCGCCGATGGCGCCGGCAACGGTGGCCAGCTGGCGGCCATGGCCGCCGCCGATCTGGTTGCCGAGCAGGCCGCCGACCACGGCGCCGCCCGCCGCACCCAGGCCGCTGCCCTGGGCGCGCTGCTTGATGGCGCGCACCGATTCGACGTTGCCGCAGTTGCCGCACCACTTCGGCGTGTCGGCGGCCGCCACTTGCACCGGTTTGTTTTCGGCCTTCGGATGCTGCACGGGCGCCGGCTCCCTGACGGGGGCAGGGGCAGGGGCGGGCGCATAGCCCTGGGCGACCTGCTGGGCCGGGTAGGCGGGTGCGGCCGCGAGTGCAGCAGCGCTCTGCGGCGCCAGCGGCTCGACGCCTGTTGCCGGCAGGGCTGGTGCGGTCTCGGCCGGCGGCGGCAGGCTGGCGGCCAGGGCGGCGCGGTCGGCCTCGTTCAACTGGCGGCCGGAATTGCCGCCGATCGAAGACGGGATCCAGCCCATGATGGCGGCGGTGCCGACCAGGCAGAACAGCACGACGGCAAGCGCCGCGATCAGGAGTAGCGGGTGATGCTGGGCGCGCGCAGGCGGATTTGGAATATTGTTCATGGCTTGTCCTCCACGGATTGCAAGCCGCGGATACGGCTCGCACGGCCAGGCAGCGCGCCCGGTCGACGCTAGGGATTGTCCCGAGGAACAACAAGCTATTCCGTGCGTCACCGAACATACTTCTCCCTATGGTCGGCTTTACTCTGATCGAAATTGTTTGCAAATGTATCCGCTGCCCGCAGCCCATCCTTTCGCCGGAAAGGCGGGACGCGCGCAGCCCACTACGAGGGTCCGATGAACTTTGCCGCTTCCCACGACGTCGCCGAGCACAACGCCAATTTGCTGCTGGCCGCGCTCCCGCCGCAGGAGCTGGCCCAGGTGTTGCCGATGCTCGACCAGGTAAAGGTCGAGGCAGGAGAGGTGCTGTCCGAAGCGGGCGAGCCTTTCCACCACATTTACTTTCCCCACGATTGCCTGATCTCGCTGCTTGGCGTGGCCGGCGGGCGCCTGACGCTCGAGGTCGGCCTGGTCGGGCGCGAAGGCATGCTCGGCGCCACCGTCGCGCTCGGGCACCAGACGGCGCAGGTGCGCGCCGTGGTCCAGCGTCCCGGCAGCGCCAGCCGCATGACGAGCAGCGATTTCCGCGCCGAGTTCGCACGCAACCCCGCGCTGCAGCGCGTGCTCTACCGCTATACCGACACCCTGCTGGCGCAGGCGATCCAGATCGCCGTTTGCAGCCGCTTCCACGTGCTCGAGGCACGCCTGGCGCGCTCGCTGCTGATCACGCGCGACCGCCTGCAGTCCGACAAATTCCACCTTACCCACGAGTTCCTGGCCCACGCCCTCGGTGTGCGCCGCGTCGGCGTGACCAAGGCGGCCAGCGCGCTGCAGCAGCAGGGGCTGATCATCTACAGCCGCGGCAACATCGAGATCCTCGATCCGGTCGGGCTGGCGGCGGCGGCCTGCACCTGCTACGAGATCGTCAAGGATGCCTCGGTCGGGGCCTTGTCGAGCGCATTCGTCTGACGCGGATTGCGTAGGGTGGTCGGCTACACCCGGCGATGTGCTATCCCGCGCCTGGTGCGCCGCCCACGCGTTCAGCGGCACGTGAATTTGCGTAGCAGTTTCCAAGGACTCTTGAACGCGTGGATGGCGCCAAGGCAGCGTGGTCATGCGCCGCCCGGGCAGAGCCGCCTCTCGCGGCCCGGTCCACCCTACGCACAAGCACTCCACAAACAACAACGCCCCGCAAGCGGGGCGTTGTCGCATCGGGCTGAAAACGATTTAGTTCGTTTTGCCGGTCTGGTTGCCGATCACGCCGCCGACAGCTGCGCCGCCGACGGTGCCGACTGCCGAGCCACCGGTCAGGACGCCGCCGACCACTGCGCCGGCGCCGGCGCCGATGGCGGTGTTCTTGTCCTGCTGCGACATGCCGGCGCAGCCGGTCAGGCCCAGGGCCAGGGTTGCGATGGTTGCGCTCACTGCCAGTTGTTTGATGGTTTTCATGATGATCTCCTTGGGTGGGGTTTTACTTCAGGCGCAGGTCGTTATGGACCGACTTGACGCCCTTCACGGTGCGCGCAACCGACGCTGCGGTTGCCACATTCTCTGCCGAGCTGACATAACCGCTCAGCCTGACGATGCCTTCGCGCGTCGCGACATCGATGTCCGCTGCCTGCAGCTCCGGCGCCTTGCCGATCGCCGCCTGCACACCGGTCGTGATCGTGGCGTCGTCCACAGCCCGGGCCTCGGTCCTTCCCGGCACGTTGCCGGAGGTGGCACAGCCAGTGGCCATGCCGCCGAAGCTCAGGGCCGCGATCAATGCCACGGCCGGTTTCCAGTGCGTCATGCAGTGTCCTCGAATGCCGTTTTGCGGTCCGGCGATGGGTTCAGAATAGGCCAGCGCGGCAATGTGGTCTGTTCGGCAACACACACTGTGGCTGGCCCCGGTTCATGGCGCATTGCACCTGTCTCTCGTCCATTATTTCTTGGTCTTGCCCGGCGGCGGCGCGGTTGGTTTCGCATTCGCCAGGGCCACCAGCTTGGCGCAGTCGCTGTTCTCGCCAGGGCCGGTATTGATCAGCGGGAGCAGGGCGGCCACCGGCGCCGCGATGGTCGCCAGGGCTGCCGCGCCGCCCGCCTTCAGGGCCAGCGTCTTCTTGTCGACCGATACGTCCGGGTCGCTGAAGGTACCGCGCACGTACAGCGGGGCGCGCAGCGTGAACAGGCGCAGCGCCTTGGTTTCCGGCTTGACCGTCAGGTCCATGCCTTCGTTACCGAGGTTCACGTTGCCGCTGACGTTGATGATCGCCTCCTTGGTGTCGACCACGAACACCTGCGACTGCATCACGCCCTTCTTGACGTCGAAGTCGGCCGCCAGGCAGTTCAGCTCCACCGGCTTGTCGCCGAACAGCTTGGTCAAGACCATGTTGCCGACGTTCAGGCCCGCCATCTCGAGCAGCATCTTGCTGATCGTGCCCTGGTTCACCAGCGCCTTGACTTCGCCGTTCGAGGTGCCGAGCAGGGCCGCGACCGAGGTGCCGGTGGCCGACAGCTGGGCGTCGCCGTTCACCTGGCCGACGGTGGCTTGCATCTGCTCGATGGTCGGGAACAGTTGCTTGATCTGGATGTGGCGTGCCGAGACCTTGGCCGTGGCTGCGATGGTGTTGCCGGCCGCGCCGCTGCCATCCAGACGGATGGTCGAGCGCAGGGTGCCGCCGGCCACGCCGAAGTCGAGCGGCGCCAGGGTGATGACGCCGTCCTTCATGATCAGGTGGGCCGAGAGCTTGCTGATCGGCAGGGTCTTCTCGCGCACGATCTGGTTCGCCGCATAGCGCACGTCGGCGTCAATGGCTTTCCAGCGCTCGGTGCGGAACTCTTCCACCGGCAAGACCTTGCCGCCCGGCTGCACCGCCTCGACGCCGCGCGCCTTCTTGCTCGCGTTCGAGTCGGCGCCGACCAGCGGACCGAGATCCTCGAACACCAGCTTGTTCGACGCCACGTTGCCCGACAGCTTGCCGCGCGGCTTGCCGCCTTCGTAGACCAGCTTGCCGTGGATATCGCTGCTGCCGACCTTGCCCTTGAAGTCTTCGTAGGTCCAGCGGCCGTATTCACGGTCGAGCTCGCCCACAAGGTGGCCGGAGGTGGAGAAGGCCGGGGTTTCCGGCAGCGTGATGCCGGTGAAGTTGTACAGGCGCGCCATGCTTCGCCCTGCCAGCTGCAGCTGCAGGTCGACGGCCTTCAGCTTGGCCGGCGAGGTGACGGTGCCTTCGATCGCGATGCGGCTGGGGCCGCTGCGCATGTCGGCCTGGACCGGGTAGGGCACGTTCTGGTCCTTCAGCGACAGCACCTGTCCTACCTTGCCGCCGCCCGTCACCGGCGCGCCGTTGTAGCTGCCGCCGACCTCGAAGCTGACGCCGTATTTCGGGTCGTTCGCCAGGGTGCGCACATTCGCCGTGACGTCGGCCTTGGTCACTGCGTCGACGAAGCGTACGACGCCGTCGGTGAGGACGATGCGCTCGAGGTCGAGCTTCCACTTCGATTCCTTTTCCTCTTTCTTGTACACCCAGTTGTAGTGGGTGGCGTCGGTGCGCACCAGGTCGACGCGCGGCGCGTCGAAGCGCAGCACCGGAATGCCGATCGTGTGGTGCAGCAAGCCGAGCGGATTGAGCGAGAACGAGAACTGCTTCACCGCCACCATGTCGGCCTGCTGCATGTGGGCCGGGTTGCCGACGTGGACGTCATTGGCGATCAGGTGCGGCCAGGGAATCCAGTCGCGCAGGTTACGGTCGCCCGGCGCCATCTTGCGCGCCGGGATTTCCCATTCCACGTTGAGGTTGCCGCGGATGGCGAATGGGCGTTCGATGGCCTCGCTCACCTTGGCATTCAGCCAGGGGCGGGCCTTGTTCCAGTCGAAGGTCAGGATGAAAATGACCGCGATGACCGGGATCGCAATCAGGATACCGATTGCGCTGAGCAGGATTTTCTTGTGGCGTCCGCTATGGGGCCTGGCGGCGCTGCGTTGGGGGGTAGAGGTGTCTGGCATGACGATCCTTCGGTGGGAGTCTGTCTTGAGGCCAGCTTAGCGCAAAGACAAGGGTCATCAATGTGCGGTGTCGCACGCTGAAAACGGATGAGCATTGCGATCTATGGTCAGTGTGCGCTAGCGTACCGAACTCGTCACATAACAAGCTTATAACGTTAACAACTTCCTCACATAAACAGGAGAACAGGATGGACAAGCAATCCCCGATCAAAGGTGTCGTTGGTACTGCCGCCCTGGCGGCGATGCTGGTACTGGCAGGCTGCGCCAGCCAGAAAGCGCCGGCCACGGCTGATGTCGCGGTGTCGCGCAATGCAGTCCAGAACGCAGTGCAGGCGGGCGCCGCCGAGCTGGCCCCGGCCGAGATCACCGCGGCGCGCGCCAAGATGCTGCGCGCCAACGAAGCCCTGGCCGCACGCGACTACAAGCTGGCGCGCGAACTCGCCATGCAAGCCCAGGCCGATGCGCAACTGGCGCAGAGCAAGGCCAATTCGGCCAAGGCCACCGCGGCCTCGGACGCGCTGAACGAAGACCTGCGCGTGCTGCGCCAGGAAGTCGAGCGCGCAAACTCGCAGTAAGCAGCGACATCACCGCGCGCAGCAACGCGCGCAAACATGAAGGCAGGGGCAGCGCCTCCGGCGCGCCTCTTGTTCCGCAAACGATATCGAGGAGCGCCGCCCGCAGGCATGCGGCGGCGCCATCAAGGAGGGCAAGAACATGAAAAACAGTTTCCTGAAACCGGCCGTCTTCGCCAGCGCCATCCTGCTGGCCGCCTGCAGCAGCACGCCGACCACCACGCCGACCCTGGACCAGGCACGCGCCGATTTCGTTTCCGCGAATAACAACCCGCAAGTCTCGACATACGCGCCGATGGAATTCCGCGACGCCAGCGCCGCGCTCGACGCCGCGAACACCGCCGCTGCGAAAAAGGAAAGCCTGGAAGACATCGACCGCCTGGCCTATGTGGCCAAGCAGAAGATCGCCACCGCCCAGGAAGTGGCACGCGCCAAGGCCGCCGAAGCCAATATCGCGAACGCCTCGATGGAGCGCAACGCCGTGCGTCTGGAAGCACGCACCGCCGAAGCCGAACGCGCCAAGCGCGAAGCCGAGGCCGCGCAGGCCGCCGCCATGACCGCCCAGCAGCAGGCGAATGCCGCCGCCGAGCAGAACCGCGCCCTGGCCGACCGCGCCGCCAAGCTCGAAGCGATGCTGGTCGAACTGCACGCCAAGCAGACCGAGCGCGGCATGGTGGTCACCATCGGCGACGTCCTGTTCGCCACCAACCAGGCCAACCTGACGCCGAACGGAACCTCGACCCTGCGCAAACTCGCCGAGGTCATGCAGCAGAACCCGGAACGTACCGTGCTGGTCGAAGGGTTTACCGACAGCACCGGCAGCTCGAGCTACAACCAGGACTTGTCGCAGCGCCGCGCCAACGCGGTGGCCACGGCACTGGGCGAAATGGGTGTCGAGCGCCAGCGCATCGCCACCAAGGCCTATGGCGAAGCCTTCCCGGTTGCGGCCAACGACAATGCCAGCAACCGCCAGCTGAACCGCCGCGTGGAGATCGTGCTGTCGAACGGCAATGCGCCGATTCCGCAGCGTACTGCCGGCCGTTAAGCGGACCTGGCAGGTTTATCTGAAGTAAAGGAAACATCATGGAACACACCGGCAAGCCCCTGGCGCATGGTTTCGATATCGAAGCCATCCGCCGCGCCGCGGCCAACATCGACGAAGGCGCCGTCACCGAAGGCTATGCGGCCGACCGCGAAGCCGTCATTGCCATGCTCAACGACGCGCTCGCCACCGAGTTGCTGTGCGTGCTGCGCTACAAGCGTCACTACTACACGGTCAGCGGTCCGAACAACGGCGCCCTGAAGGCCGAGTTCCTCGAGCACGCCCAGCAGGAGCAGGACCACGCCGACCGCATCGCCGAGCGCATCGTGCAACTGAACGGGTCGCCGAACTTCAACCCGGCCACGCTGACCGCGCGTTCGCATGCCGAGTACGACGATTCCGACGACACCCAGGCCATGGTGCGCGCCGACCTGATCGCCGAGCGCGTGGCCATCGAGTCCTACCGCCAGATGATCCAGGCCATCGGCGACAAGGACCCGACCACGCGCCAGATGCTCACCGAAATCCTCGCCGTCGAGGAAGAGCACGCCGACGACATGCGCGATTTCCTCGTGCCGTAACACGCTTTCACCCAACCCGATAACCAACAACAGGAGTGCATCATGCAAGACACCACCGCCCGCTCGATCGACAACAACCTGAAAGACGCCAGCGCCGACATGAAAGTCCTGGTCAAGGATGCGCAATCGCTGCTGAGCGCGGCCGCTTCGCTGACCGGCGACAAGGCCGACGAGCTGCGCTCGCGTGGCATGGAACTGCTGGACCGTGCCATGGGCAAGGCCAGCCAGTACCAGGGTCAAGCCGTCGTCAAGAGCAAGGAACTGGCGCACACGGCCGATGTCTATGTGAAGGACAACCCATGGCGCACCGTGGTTGCCGCCGCCAGCGTCGGCCTGCTGGTCGGCATCGTTCTGGGTCGTAAATAATCATCGCCGGAGAACGCCATGGAAAAGACCGACACCGTTGTACATGGTCCCGGACTCATGGGCGGCATCTCCGGCCTGGCGAAGAACCTGTTCGGCCTCATCGTGTCCCGCGTGGAATTGGCGGCACTCGAGTTGTCGGAAGTGCGCAACCACGCGATTCAGTTGCTGGCGGTCTTCGCCGGCGCGGTCCTCGCCGTGTGGTTCGCATTGGCCTACGGCACCGCGACGATCGTGGCGCTGGCCTGGGACGCCATGGGCTGGAAGATCCTGCTGGTGCTGTTCCTCGTATTCCTGGTCATCACGGCCGTGCTCGTGATGCGCGGAATGGCGATGCTGAAGCAGGGCAAGCTCGCTTTCCCGGAAACGATGAACGAACTGCGCAACGACCGCGACGCGCTGCTGTAAGCGTCAACCAGGGGAGGGAACATGGACAAGCATCATCATAACGACGAACCGACCGGCCTGGCCGGTCACAAGCACAGCCGCGACCCGGCCACCCGCAAGGCCGAGCTGCTGCGCGAAGGCGAGTTCTACCGTGCCGGCGTCGCCTACGCGCGCGCACAAGTGAAACACGGCGCGCGGCCCGAAGTCATGTTACATTCTGTCTTCGACCACGCGACATGGGCACTGCGGGCCAGGGCTGATGCTCTGCTGAAACCTACGGGCACGAGCATCTCGGTGCTGATGCCGTATGGCCTGGCTGCTTTCAACTTCGTGCGCCAGCGGCGCATGGGCAAGCAGGCACTGGCCGGTGCGGTATTGCTGGGTGTGGTAGGCTGGTTCGTGCAAAAACGCAGGGCGGCGCGCGAAGTAGCCTGAGCACCGCCAGGTCGAAACAGGGGCGCGGGTATACCGCGCCGCTGCACCCGAAGCGCGGAGGCGCGGACGGAAGAATATGGTGGGGCTTGAGCGGCGTCGCAATCGTTGATTGGGCGCCGTCTTTTTTCGTGGCGCCGGCACCTTGCCCGGGCGGATCGCTAGCGCAGGCACAACATGGATTTCGGCGCGCCCGGAACGGCGGCCGCGCCGATCGCACTGCGCCAGTCGGCGAGCCGGAACATCCTGGGCGCCGGCAGGTCGAGCGCCTGCAGTGCCGGCCACAAATCGACGAACCTCTGTTGCCATTCGCCGGCCGTCATGCCGGCCAGGACATCGCGCAGATGGAACCTGCAGTATTGCGCCCGCACCTGGCCACTGTGCCGTATCCCCTGGCCCGACAGCAGGCCATATCCAACGAACACCGCGCCAGTACCCATCGCGCCGAGCACGGCAGAACCAACGTGGCCGCCCAAGGCATCGAAGGTGATATCGGCCGCCCCGGCGGCCTGCGCGATAGCCGGCCTATCGTCCTGGCAGACAGGTTCGACGCCGAGGGCACGCAAGCGCCGGGCGCGATTGCCGGAGCGGTAGATGCCCGAGACCGTCGCCGCGCCGTGCTGCACGGCCCAGCTAGCCAGCAGCTCGGCACAGGCGGACCCGGCGCCGCTCAGGAGTACGCGCTTTCCTTTCACGGGCCAACGCGCCAGCATTGTCGCCGCGGCAAGCGGATTGATGTAGGCGCGCGCGGCCAACCCGTCGGGAATGGCATCGGGTACCGGGATCGCCAGTTCCGGGTCGCAGTCGACGTAGGACTGCCACGTCCCCGGTCCGCGCAGGGGCAGCACGCGTCGTCCCAGCAGGCCGGCATGCGTCGGCGGCGCCTCGATTACCGTGCCCACACCTTCGTACCCTGCAATGCCGGGCAGGGAAATACGATGCGCATAGGCCCCGGTGATCGGAATCAGGTCGGACGGATTGATCGGTGCCAGCGACATGGCCACGCGCAGGCATCCCGGCGGGCGCTCGGACAGGCCAAGGGATTCCAGGCTGAGTTGTTCGACAGGCAGGCCAAACGATCGATAAACGAGAATATGATGACGCACCCGCCGATCTTAACAGATGGCAGCATGGCGCGATCGGGCGATGGCCGTGGCCGGCTATGCCATCAACCGCGCCGTTGCTTGATGCGTTAGCGGGTGCTTCAACGCCCGGCAGCGGCGCTGCTGTTCCCGGCCTGCACTGGTGCTTCGGCGCGCAGCGCCTTCATCTCCGTTTCCCAGGTTGCCTGGGCCGTCTTCAGGCAAGCCTGGCGCTCGGCCGCGGGCTGCTGCTTGCAGGCGTTCTTGGCTTCATCCAGGGCGGCGCCGATTTCCTTCGTGCGCGTGCGCATCCGTTCCTGGCGCGTTGCATCTTCCTTGTACCAGCGCACTGGATCGCCTTGCGCGATCTCGCGCGCCTGCTTGCTGGCGGCGGCCGGCGGCACGTTGGCGTCGGTGCTGGTCTGGGCCAGGGCCAGCGGCGTGCCGGCTGCAAGCAGGGCGCCGAGCAGGACATGTTTGAAGTGCGTTCGAACTTCCATGATGACCTCCACAAAGGATGCGGGCCGGCGCAGGCCGGCCCGTGGGCACAATGCACTGGCAGGCTGCAAGCGCCTGCCAGTGCGCGCTTAGCGCGCTTAGTAGCGGTAGACGCGGCCGTCGACCAGGCGCACGCGGTTGCCCACGCGCAGGTCGTAGACGCTGTCCTGGACCACGGTGCGGTACTCGCCGTTATCCATGCGCACGTTGACCTGGTACATCTCCTGGCCATTGCCGGCATTCCGGTTGCGCTCGACATTATTGCCGATCGCCGCACCGGCGACACCGCCTGCCACGGTGGCCGCGGTACGCCCGCTGCCGCTGCCGACCTGGTTGCCCGCCAGGGCGCCGATCAGGGCGCCGGCCACTGCGCCACCGCCGCTGGTGCGGTTCTCGGCCTGGGTCACCTGGATCGATTCGATGGTGCCGTAGCCCATCGATGCGGTGTTGTTGTAGCCATTGTTATAGCCATTGTTGCTGTACGACGGGCCGCTGCTGGCGCAGCCGGCGAGGATGGCGCTGGCGGCAACGACGGCGGCTGCAAGGGTGCGAGTAGCTTTCATGTTGTTCTCCTGGCAAATGATGTGGATCCAGAATAGGGAAGTGAAGGCTGAGGGTCTGTGCGATGACGCACCCATTGTTGCCCAGTTGCTCATGCTGAGCAGTATCGCGTTGTTGTGTTCGACACCGTACAGAAACACCCCTGCGATCGGCGTAAAACGTCATTACCGTATGAATAAATAAAGCACGAAGAATAAAGCACGAACGGGAGCACCAATCCATGACGACAAGAATGAAAAATACGCACGCACTGCTGATCCTCGGCGCCGCCCTGTTGTGGGCCGGGCATGCACGCGCCCAGGCCGTCACGACGCCGCCGGCCAGCCCGGCCGCAGCAAGCGCGGCTCCGGCCGCGCCGGTGCCCGATGCCAAGACGGCATACGAGCGGGCGCGCGACACGGCGGCCGCCAACTACAAGGCGGCGCGGGCGCGCTGCGACAGCCTGAGCGGCAACCCGCACGACGTGTGCGAAGCCGAAGCCAAGGCCGAGCGCGTGCGCACCGAAGAAGAAGCCGGCGCCGCCTACAAGAACACCCTGAAGGCCTATACCCAGGCCCGCATGCGCATCGCCGACGCCAACCATGCGCGCGACAAGGCGCGCTGCGGAGCGCTGGCGGGCAACGACCGCGACGTGTGCATCAAGCAGGCCAAGGCGACCCTGGTTGCCGCCCAGGCCGATGCCACCGCGGACCGCAAGATGATCGAAGCGCGCAGCAATGCGCGCGAAGACAAACTGACGGCTGAATACCGGGTCGCACTCCAGAAGTGCGACGCGTTTGCCGGCGCGGCAAAAGACCAATGTGTCCAGGCCGCAAAAACCGCGTACGGCAAATGACGTACCGGCCCGCTCGCAGTGAGCACGCAGTAAAAACGAAGCAGTTAATATCTTTTTGACCAACGAAGAAAGGGATACATCATGAAAATCACCCAACGCCTTGCTACCGCTGTCTTCACCGGCGCGCTCGCCTTCACCATGGTTGGCTGCGCTTCGGGCCCGCAAAAGGAAAGCGCCGGCGAATACGTCGACGACAGCGTCATCACCGCCAAGGTGAAAGCCGCCTTCGCCGCCGATTCGAACGTGAAAGCCACCGAGATCAACGTCGAGACCTTCAAGGGCGACGTCCAGCTGTCGGGCTTCGTGTCGGATGCCGGCGATGCACAGAAAGCTGTCGCGATTGCCCGCGGCGTCAAGGGTGTAACATCGGTCAAGAACGACATCCGCGTGAAGTAATCAACGCAGCCGGGGCGGCGCGGTCCGGCGACTAACATTCGGCAAACATATGCAACTCGCCAGTCCGGGCTCGGCAGCCGCCGAGCCACACAAGTCCGCCGCCCTCGAGGATAGTCCGGCCGTCACGGTCACCCCCGTGACGCCGGACGGTTCTTCCGGCCATCCACACCATCCCGACGACCTGGCCCTGCACGCCAACGGCCTGCGTCTTCCCGTCCATGTGAACGCCCGCGGGCTGTCGCTGGGCATCCTGGCCACCGTGGCCTTTGTCTTCGCGCTGCAATGGGCGCAAAAATTCTTCGTGCCGCTATTGCTCGGCATCTTCATCGCCTACACCCTGAGTCCGGTCGTACGCTGGCTCGAACGCCTGCGCATCCCGCGCGTCGTCGGCGCTACCATCGTCACCGCCGTGCTGCTGG
>DAMABW010000082.1:0-13991 GCA_031999925.1 Massilia sp.
CGTGCAGCCGCACCAGCTGCTGGCCAGCGTGGTGGCGGCGCCGAACACCCAGCTCGCCTTCAGCAAACTCAAAGGCTCGGTGCCGGTGCGCACCGATGTCGACGCCAGCCAGGCCGACGCCTGCGCCCAGAAGGGCATCGCCATCATGAAGGACCGCTCGCGCCACCTGGGCGTCTCCGAGGTTTACCTGACCCCGGACCAGAACGGCGCCATGCAGGACGTGCTGACCGCCTACTGGAACACCAACATGACGGTCGACAAGGCGCAGAAGAACATCGCCGCGGCGCTGCAGGAATAAAGCATGCTGGCTCGTCCGATCCGCGCAGCGACACCCTACGCAGCCCTGCTGCCGATGGCGCTCACCGTCATCGTCGCCTACCTCGGCACGATGCTGTGGACCCTGCGCACCTCGTTCACGGCCTCGCGCACCTTCCCGTCCGATAAATTCATCGGCATGACGCAGTACACGCGCCTGTTCGACAACGAGCGCTGGATGCTCTCGCTGAACAACCTGGCCGTGTATGGCCTGCTGTTCATCCTGGCCTGCCTGGTGATCGGCTTCCTGCTTGCCGTCTTCATCGACCAGAACGTCAGCGGCGAGGGGGTATTGCGCACCGTCTTCCTGTACCCGTACGCGATGTCTTTCGTCGCCACCGGGCTTGTGTGGCAATGGCTGCTCACACCGGGCACCGGCATCGACGGCGCGGTCGCGCGCCTGGGCTTCCCCGACTTCGTGTTCGACTGGATCGTCGACCAGGACATGGCGATCTATACGATTGTCATCGCCACCGTCTGGCAATCGGCGGGCCTGGTGATGGCGCTGATGCTGGCCGGCCTGCGCGGCATCGACGGCGACATCTGGAAGGCGGCGCGCCTGGACGGCATCCCGGCCTGGCGGGTCTACATATCGATCATCCTGCCGATGCTGTGGCCCACCATCGCCACCGTGTTCCTGCTGCTGGCCACCAGCGTCGTGAAGCTGTACGACGCCGTGGTCGCCATGACCCAGGGCGGCCCCGGCACGGCCAGCGAGGTGCCGGCCAAGTTCATCATGGACCATCTGTTCCTGCGCTCGAACATCGGCCTGGCCTCGGCCGGCGCGATCATGCTGCTGGTACCGGTGGTGGCGCTGCTCGCGCCTTACGCCTATGCCCGCAGCCGACGCAGTCGTGAAGGAGGCCGGGCATGATGGTGCAGACCACCTTGCAGACCACAGTCGTGCGTGTGCCCGTTGCGGCCCGTGCGCGCCGCCGCCACTTCACGCCGGCGCGCATCGGCATCTACGTCTTCCTGTTCGGCGCCGCGCTGTTCTTCCTGCTGCCGTTGTACGTGATGCTCGTGACTTCGCTGAAGGGCATGGACGAGATCCGCGCCGGTTCCATCCTGGCGTTGCCGACCGAGTGGACCGTCGAACCCTGGCGCCAGGCCTGGAGCCAGGTCTGCACCGGCGCCTCCTGCGAAGGCATCCGTGGCGGCTTCTGGAATTCGGTGGCGATCACGGTGCCGAGCACGATCCTGCCGATCCTGGTTGGCGCGATCAACGGCTACGCTCTGAGCTTCTGGCGTCCGCGCGGCGCCAACCTGCTGTTCGGCGTGCTGCTGGCCGGCGCCTTCATCCCGGTGCAGGTGATGATCTATCCGCTGGTGCGCCTGCTGGCCGGCGCCGGCATCTTCGGTTCCTTGCCCGCCATCGTGCTGGTGCACCTGATCTTCGGCATGCCGGTCATGACCCTGCTGTTCCGGAATTACTACGCCAGCCTGCCGCAGGAACTGTTCCACGCGGCGCGCATCGACGGCGGCGGCTTCTGGCGCATCTTCCTGCACGTGGTGCTGCCCTTGTCGGTGCCGATCGTCGTAGTGGCCGCCATCATGCAGGTGACCGGCGTGTGGAACGACTACATCCTGGGCCTGGTGTTCGCCGGGCGCGACAACCTGCCGATGACGGTCCAGTTGAACAACGTGATCAACACCACCACCGGCACCCGCCTGTACAACGTGAACATGGCCGCGACCATCCTCACGGCCCTGGTGCCGCTGGCGCTTTACTTCTTCTCCGGACGCTGGTTCGTGCGCGGTATCGCCGCCGGCGCCGTGAAAGGCTGATGCATGGCTAACGTCCATTTACGCAAACTCTCCATCACGCTCGGCGGCAAGCCCATCATCCGCGAGCTCGACTTGCAGGTCGAGCCGGGCGAATTCCTGGTGCTGCTCGGGCCGTCGGGCTGCGGCAAGTCCACGCTCCTGCACAGCATCGCCGGCCTGATCATTGCTACCGCCGGCAGCATCGAGATCGGTGGCCAGGACATGACCCTGGCCGACCCCAGCGAACGCGGCATCGGCATGGTGTTCCAATCGTATGCGCTGTACCCGACCATGACGGTGAAGGACAATATGTCCTTCGGCCTGAAGATGGCCGGCACGCCCAAGGCGGAAATCGCACGCCGCGTCGACCGCGCCGCCGAAATGCTGCAGCTCGACGCACTCCTGTCGCGCAAGCCCGCCCAACTGTCGGGCGGCCAGCGCCAGCGCGTGGCCATCGGACGCGCCCTGGTGCGCGAAGCCGGCGTCTTCCTGTTCGACGAACCGCTGTCGAACCTCGACGCCAAGCTGCGCGCCGAACTGCGCCGCGAACTGAAATTGCTGCACGCGCGCCTCGGCTCGACCATGATCTACGTGACCCACGACCAGGTGGAAGCGATGACCCTGGCCTCGCGCATCGTCGTCATGCAAGGCGGCGCGGTGCAGCAGATCGGCACGCCGGCCGACGTGTATGAACGCCCGGCGAACCGCTTCGTGGCGGGCTTCCTGGGCGCGCCGGCGATGAACTTCATCGATGGCGAAGTCGACCTGCACAACCGTTTCAGCGCCGGCAGCCTGGCGTTGGCCCTGCAGGAGCCGATGCCCGCAGGCGCGGCAACGCTCGGCGTGCGGCCCGAACACGTTCACATCGACGAACACGGCCCGCTGGCGGGCACCGTCACCCTGGTCGAGCCGATGGGGAACCACCAGGTGATCTGGCTGGACTGCGGCGGATACAGCCTGTCGGCCATCGTGCACGGACCGGCGAGTTTCACGGCAGGGCAGGCGCTGCGTTTCGGGATCGATGCCGCGCGCGTGTCGCTGTTCGACCCGGCGGGTGGCGGACGACTGTAAAGATCAACAGGCATGGAGTATGCTTCCATGCGAACGACAACAACGATAGACGAAGGAATTGTGTGGCAACGATCAAAGACGTAGCGCGCCTGGCGGGCGTGGGGCTGGGAACCGCGTCGCGCGTGGTCAGCGGCAAGGGCTCGGTCTCGCCGGCGACGCTCGAGCGCGTGAAGAAGGCGATCGACGAGCTGGGCTTCCGGCCCTCGCACGCGGCGCGCGCGCTGCTGTCCGGCTCCAGCCGCATGATCGGCGTCTACATTCCCGTCCTCTCGGGCACCTTCTACACGCCGATCCTGCAGATCATCGACACCGAACTGCGCGCCGCCGGCCTGCACATGGTGGTCGCCTTCGGCGTCGGCCTGGGCGACGCGCGGCGTCAGGCAGTGGAGGGCATCGACTTCCTGTTGGAGCGCGGCTGCGACGGCCTGATCGTGATGACCGGGGCCCTGCTCGAAGAAGACATCGTGGCGCTGGGCGCCAAGAGCCGCCAGCTGGTGGCGCTGAACCACAGCTTCGCCGGTATTCCCGACCAGTGCTTCATGGTCGACCACCGCCTGGGCGGGCGCCTGGCCGCGCGTGCGCTGCTCGAACACGGGCACCGCGACATCGCCATCGTTGCCGGTCCGGCCAGCCTGTTCGACAACGTCGAGCGCGTCGAAGGTTTCAAGGCCGAACTGGAAGAAGCAGGCATCGACACGCACACCTTGTGGGTGGCCGAGAGCGACTTCTCGCCGGCCGGCGGCTGGGCCGCGGCGAAGACGCTGATCGAATCGGGCAATCCCTGCAGCGCGCTGTTCTGTGCCAACGACGAGATGGCGGTCGGTGCGCTGTCCTATTTCCAGGAAGCGGGCATCCGCGTGCCGCACGACTTGTCGGTGATCGGCTACGACGACACCCCGAGCGCCGAGTTCTCGGCGCCGCGACTGACCTCGGTACGCATGCCATGGCGCGAAATGACATTGAGCGGCCTGAACGCGCTGCTGAACCGCTGCTACGACCTGGCGCGTCCGGTCGAGCGCAGCTTTCCGGTGTCGGTCACGCTGCGCGCCTCGCTGGCCAAGGCAGGGGAGGGCCGCGCCGCGAGCGAGAAACGCGCGCGCCGTCCGAAAGCCGCATGAACATGAACAAGGCAAAAAGGCGCCGGCCTGGCGCTTTTTTTTGACACAATTATGGAAAGCTTTCCAAAATAGTGACCGAACAATCGAACAACGTCCACCGAACCGAGACCATGACGACAACGAACAGCACAGACCAGCATCCGCCCGCGCGCAGCGAATTCGCTTCCGACTTCCTGTGGGGCTGCGCCACCTCGTCCTACCAGATCGAAGGCGCCGGCTTCGAAGACGGCCGCGTCGAGTCGATCTGGGACCGCTTCGCCGCCACGCCCGGCAAGGTGAAGGGCGGCGCGAATGGTACCGTCGCCTGCGACCACTACCACCGCTGGCCCGAGGACTTCGACATCGCCCGCGACATGGGCCTGAACGCCTACCGCTTCTCGATCGCCTGGCCGCGCATCTTCTCGGAGGTGAACGGGAAGCCGAACGGAAAAGGGCTGGACTTCTACTCGCGCCTGGTCGACGGCATGCTCGAACGCGGCCTGCAGCCCTGGGCCACGCTGTACCACTGGGACTTGCCGCAGTTCCTGCAGGACCGCGGCGGCTGGGCCGAGCGCGGCACGGTCGACGCCTACCTCGAGTTCGTCGACGCCATGACGCGCCGCCTGGGCGACCGCGTGCAGCACTGGATCACCCACAACGAGCCCTGGTGCACGGCCATGATCGGCAACTGGGAAGGCCTGCATGCCCCCGGCCACACCGACTTCGCCACCGCGCTCCAGGTCTGCCACCACGTGCTGCTTTCGCACGGCAAGGCGGTGCCGCTGATCCGCGCCAACGTGCCGGATGCGCAGGTGGGCCTGGCGGTCAGCCTGCACCCGCTGCGCGCCGCCAGCGACAGCCTCGAGGACAAGGCCGCGATGGAGCGCCACGACGGCCTGCGCTACCGCTGGTTCCTCGACCCGCTGTACGGGCGCGGCTATCCGCAGGACACGCTCGACCTCATCAAGGATGCGGCGCCTGCCGTGCATCCGGGCGACCTGGACGCCATCGCCGTGAAGACGGATTTCCTGGGCGTGAACTATTACTTCCCCGAGACCATCCAGGATGCGCCGGGCGAAGGCCCGCTGGCGGTGCGCGTGCTGCCGCCGCAAGACGTCGAAACCACGGCCCTGGGCTGGGAAGTCGCGCCCGAGGGCCTGGCCGAGCTG
Organism: Massilia sp.; assembly: GCA_031999925.1. Classification (GTDB taxonomy): domain Bacteria; phylum Pseudomonadota; class Gammaproteobacteria; order Burkholderiales; family Burkholderiaceae_D; genus Telluria. Next base: position 5,420 of record DAMABW010000082.1, read on the forward strand.
CTGGCGCGCATCGAAACCGACTATCATCCGGGGCCGATGTACATCACCGAGAACGGCTCCTGCTACGACGACGTCGTGGGCGCGGACGGCAACGTCAACGACGTCGAGCGCCGCCGCTACCTGCAGCGCCACCTGGCGGCGCTGCGCGACGTGATTGACGGCGGCGTGCCGGTAAAGGGCTACTTCGCCTGGAGCCTGGTCGACAACTTCGAGTGGGCCGAAGGTTATGGCCGCCGCTTCGGCCTGGTGCACATCGACTACGACACCCAGCAACGCACGCTGAAGGACAGCGGCAAGTGGTACCGCGGCTTCCTGCGCCAGGACTAACGCACGATAAAAACACGGAGACGAGATGAACAAGAAGCTGCACCTGTCTGTATTGGCCCTGGCCGTCGCCTTTGCCTTTCCCGCCATCGCCGCACCCACGGCGGCCCAGCTGACCGACTGGCCCGCGCCGAAGAGCGCGATCGCCAGGGACGCGAAGCTGGAAGCGCGCGTCGCCGAGATCGTGAGCAAGATGACGCTGGCGCAGAAGATCGGCCAGATGACCCAGGCCGAGATCAAGACCGCCACACCGGACGACGTCAAGCGCTACTACCTCGGCTCCGTGCTGAACGGCGGCGGCAGCTGGCCGAACAACAACAAGCACGCGACCGCCGCCGACTGGCTGGCGCTGGCCAACGCCTATTACGACGCCTCGATGGCCACCGACATGGCGATCAAGGTGCCGGTGATCTGGGGCATCGACGCCGTCCACGGCAACAACAACGTGGTCGGCGCCACCATCTACCCGCACAACATCGGCCTGGGCGCGGCCCACGATCCGAAGCTGGCCGGCGAGATCGGCGCCGCCACCGCGCGTGCCGTGCGCGCCACGGGCCTGGCCTGGGTCTTCGGCCCGACGGTGGCCGTGGTGCGCGACGACCGCTGGGGCCGCACCTACGAAAGCTTCTCGGAAGACCCGCTGCTGGTGAAAAGCTATGCCGGCCCTTACGTGAAGGGGCTGCAGGGCCGCTTCGACAAGGACGCGAACGTGGTCGCCTCGATCAAGCACTTCATGGGCGACGGCGGCACCGACCAGGGCAAGGACCGCGGCGTCACCAAGGCCAGCGCCACCGAGATGATGAACATCCACGGACAAGGCTATTACCCGGGCCTGGAAGCCGGCGCGCAGACGGTCATGATCTCGTTTAACAGCTGGACCGATACTGCCACCAACACCGAACACGGCAAGCTGCACGGCAGCCGCGTGGCGATCACCGACATCCTGAAGAACAAGCTGGGCTTCGACGGCTTCGTCGTCAGCGACTGGAACGGCATCGCCGAAGTGCCGGGCTGCCGCAACGACAGCTGCGCCCAGTCCGTGAACGCCGGCATGGACATGTTCATGGTGCCCGACGACTGGAAGGCCTTCATCGCCAACACCACCAGGCAGGTGGAAAGCGGCGAGATCCCGATGGCGCGCATCGACGACGCCGTGACCCGCATCGTGCGCGTGAAACTGCGCGCCGGCCTGTTCGGCAAGCGACCCTCCGCCAACGCCTACGCCGGCAAGGACGCCGCCCTGCAAGACCGCGCACTGGCGCGCCGCGCCGTGCGCCAGTCGCTGGTGCTGCTGAAGAACGAAGGGCCGACGCTGCCGCTGGCAAAGGGCAAGAAGATCCTGGTAGTCGGCAAGACCGCCGACAGCATCTCGAACCAGGCCGGCGGCTGGTCGCTCACCTGGCAGGGCACGGCCAACACGAATGCCGACTTCCCGAACGCCGACAGTATCCTGGCCGGCATCCGCGCCGCCAATGGCGCCGCGAATGTGGCCTACAGCGCCGACGGCGCCGGGGTGAACGTGGCCGACTACGACGCGGTGATTGCCGTGATCGGCGAAACCCCGTATGCCGAAGGCGACGGCGACATCGGCCCGAACGGCACGCTGCGCCACAGCGGCCGCCATCCGGAAGACCTGGCTGTCTTGCAGGCGGTTGCCGGCAAGGGCAAGCCGGTGGTGACCGTGTTCGTGGCCGGGCGCCCGCTCTGGGTCAACGACCTGATGAATTTGTCCGATACCTTTGTGGCCGCCTGGCTGCCGGGCAGCGAAGGCAAGGGCGTGGCCGATTTGCTGGTGGCCGGCAGCAAACGCTATGACTTCACCGGTACGCTGTCGTTCTCGTGGCCGAAGACCGTCTGCCAGACCAACCTGAACGCCGGCAGCGCCAATTACGATCCGCTGTTCAAGCTTGGCTACGGCCTGCGCACCGGCACGCGCTCGCAACTCGGGCAATTGGATGCGAACTACCCGGCCGGCGGCTGCGGCGTCAGCAACAGCTTCCCGGTGTATGGCCAGGCCGACCGCGCCAGCTTCCCGCTGGCGATCAGGAGCGGCGGCGAGTTCAAGCCGCTCGGCGCCGACCTGAACGCCACCTTCACGCTGCCGAACGTCAGCGTGCAGACGTCGCAGATCAACACCCAGCAGGATGCGAAGCAGGTGACGTGGACCGGCCCCGCCAGCATCGAGGCGCGCGGCACGAAAGCCATGGTGTTGCCGGCCGCAGCAGGCAAGGATGGCGCGCTGCGCTTCGACACCATCGTCAGCGCCGCGCCGGCGGGCAAGGTGACGATTGCCATGGCTTGCGGTGCAAAAGCCGCCTGCGGCACGCCGCTCGACGCCACCGCGCTGTTCGCGCGCCTGGCCGGCAAGGGCAAGCAGGTCGTCAAGATTCCGCTGGCCTGCTTCAGCGCGCGCGGCGCCGACCTGGCCAGGGTCGAGGCGCCGTTCGTGGTGAGCAGTAGCGCCGCCTTCACGGCCGCGTTCACCAACATCGACATCCTGGGCGGCGGTGCGAAAGAGGCGGACGCCGTGCGCTGCGAGGAGCTGAAATGAACATGCCCAGCCTGGTCGCCGACATCGGCGGCACGAATGCGCGCTTCGCGCTGCACCTGGACGGACGCTTCGACTGCATCGAGGTGTTGCCTTGCGCCGGCCACGATACGCTGGCCGACGCCATGCACAGCTACCTGGGCGCGGCGGGCAAACGCGGCTTCGCCGTGGACGGCATCCGCCATGCGGCGATCGCGATCGCGAATCCGGTCGAGGAAGACCGGGTCAGCATGACGAATCACCACTGGAGCTTTTCGATCTCCGGCCTGCGTGACGAGCGTGCGCTGTCGACGCTGCTGGTGGTGAACGACTTCGCGGCGCTGGCCATGTCGCTGCCTTATCTGCAGCCCTGGCAGCGTGAACGCATAGGAGATGCGGGCGGCGGCATCGAGCCGAGCGGCCGGCCCATCGGCCTGATCGGCCCGGGCACCGGCCTCGGCGTGTCGGGCGTGATCCCGGCCGGCGGCCAGTGGCTGGCGCTGGCGGGCGAGGGCGGGCATGCCAGCTTCGCGCCCTGCACGCGCGACGAATTCATCCTGCTCGAACGCCTGCAGGACGAGTATGGCCATGTGTCGGCCGAGCGCCTGCTGTCGGGGTCGGGCCTGGAAGCGATCCACCGCGTGCTGTCGGGCGATTCGCTGGCCGCATCCGACATCACGCGCCAGGCGCTCGACGGCAGTTGCGATGCCTGCCTGCGTACAGTCGAGACGTTTTGCGGTATCCTCGGCAGCGTTGCCGGCAATGTCGCCCTGACTTTGGGCGCCACCGGCGGCATGTACATCGGCGGCGGCATCGTGCCGCGCCTGGGATCCTTGTTTGCGCAGTCTTCGTTCCGGCGACGCTTCGAAGACAAGGGGCGCCTGTCGCCCTATCTCGCGCGCATTCCGACCTGGCTGATTACGGAACCTTATCCGGCGCTGCAAGGCGTGGCGGCCATGCTGTCCGCGCACATCGCCAACCAACAATAAAGAAGCACTGAAGGAGGCAACATGGAACACACCGCAAGCGGCGTACGCATCGACAAAGGCGTGGCCGCGCCAGGGGATGGCGAACTGAAGTCGAATACCGGCCCGCTGGTCATCGTCACCATCCTGTTCTTCATGTGGGGTTTGCTGACCTCGCTGAACGACGTCCTGATCCCGCACCTGAAATCGATCTACACGCTGACCTATGTGCAGGCGATGCTGGTGCAGTTCTGCTTCTTCGGCTCCTACTTCATCGTCTCGCTTCTCGCCGGCGGCTTGATCCGCCGCATCGGCTACCAGCGCGGCGCCGTCACCGGCCTCTTGATCGCCGCCAGCGGCTGCGCGCTGTTCTACCCGGCGGCGCAGAGCGGCTATGCGCTGTTCCTGTTCGCCTTCTTCGTGCTGGCCAGCGGCATCACGATCCTGCAGGTGGCGGCCAATCCTTACGTCACCGTTCTCGGACCGGCGCGTACCGCGTCCAGCCGCCTGACGCTGACGCAGGCCTTCAATTCGCTCGGCACCACCATCGGCCCGCTCTTGGGCGGCATGCTGATCCTGTCGGCGGCCGCGGTCGGCGCCGACCAGCTGGCGGCCATGACGGTGGCCGAGCAGGCTGCCTACAAGGCGCAGGAAGCGGCCACCGTGCAGGGGCCTTACCTGGCGCTGGCGGCGGCGCTGGCGATCCTGGCCGTGCTGTTCGCGCTGGCGCGCCTGCCGAAGATCAACCATGAGGAAGGCCCGGCCGCGGCCGCCGTCGCCGGCAAGGGTTCGGCCTGGAGCTACCGCCACCTGGTGCTGGGCGCGGTGGCGATCTTCGTCTACGTGGGCGGCGAGGTCAGTATCGGCAGCTTCCTGGTCAACTTTCTGGGCGAGTCGCACATCGCCGGCCTGGACCACGCGGCGGCGGCCAAGTACGTCAGCATGTACTGGGGCGGCGCGCTGATCGGCCGCTTCATCGGCTTTGCCGTGATGCGCTACGTCAGCCCGGGCAAGACGCTGGCCTTCAACGCGCTGGGCGCGATCGCGCTGGTGCTGCTGGCCACCTTCACGCAAGGTTCGGTGGCGATGTGGGCGATTGTCGCGGTCGGCCTGTGCAACTCGATCATGTTCCCGACCATCTTCAGCATGGCGCTGCATGGCCTGGGCCGTCATACCGGCCAGGGTTCGGGCATCCTGTGCATGGCGATCGTCGGCGGCGCGATCGTGCCGTTCATCCAGGGCTGGATGGCGGACAGCATCGGGCTGCAGATTTCCTTCCTGGTGCCGGCGGCGTGCTACCTGTTCATCCTGTTCTTCGGGGTGAAGTATGCGGGGCTGCACCGCGAAGGGGCCGCGCAGTAACCGGAGTCGGTAGCGTCAACCGTACGGTGGGCACGCTGTGCCCACGCGGAACGTCGCGTCATGTTGACGTTTGATCCATCGAAAAAGAAACGCCGCGTTGACGCTTCTGGAAGCGCTAACGCGGCGTTTGTTTTTCGGCGAGGTCAAACGTCAACACAATTCCAGCGTTCGCGTGAGCACGGAGTGCCCACCCTACGGTCAACGTGCCGGGCAGTACTGCCGCACGTATGCCTCATGCGGCGGCAGCTGCGCCACGGTCCGGTTCACCGTTCCGCTGATGTTGTCCAGGAAGCCCTTCAGCTCCGCATCTCCCATCAAGTCCGCCGTCTGGTGGTGCCCCTCCGGCATGATCCCTTGTCCCAGCATCACCTGGATCCACGAGTTCTCGGCGAACAGCTCGTTCGGCGCCCGGAACACGCGCCCAGTCTCGCGGAACAGATCGATGCGGTGCTGCAGCGAGGCCGGCACTTCAATCCCGGCGCAGGCGCGCCAGTAGGGCGTGTCGCGGCGATTCGTCACCTTGTAGTGCAGCACGATGAAGTCGCGGATGTGCGCGATCTCGTCGGCGGCCTGGCGGTTGTATTCGGCCACGTCGCTGGCGCGGATGCCGTTCGACGGGAACATCTGCATCAGGCGTACGATGCCGCGCTGGATCAGGTGGATGCTGGTCGATTCGATCGGCTCCAGGAAGCCGCTGGCCAAACCGATGGCGATGCAGTTGCCGACCCAGACCTGTTTGCGCTGGCCCGGCTGGAAGCGGATCACGCGCGGCTGCATCAGCGGCTCGCCGGTGACATGCTTGTTGAGCGTGGCGATCGCCGCTTCGTCGTCGATGAAGCGGCTCGAGAACACGTGGCCGTTGCCGACCCGGTGCTGCAGCGGGATGCGCCACTGCCAGCCTGCTTCGCGCGCGATCGAGCGGGTGTAGGGCACGGCTTCGCCGCTGGAGGCGGTCTGCAAGGCGGCGGCGCTGTCGTTGAACAGCCAGTGCGACCAGTCCTCGTACTCCACGCCCAGCGCGCCGCCGATCAGCAGCGCGCGGAAGCCGCTGCAGTCGATGAACAAATCGCCTTCCAGTTCGGTGCCGGAATCGAGTTTGATCGAGCGGATCGTATTCGCATCCGGGTCCTTCACCACGTCGACGATCTTCGCCTCGACCCGCTGCACGCCGTAGTGTTCGCTGAAGCGGCGCAGGAAGCGCGCATAGGCGCCGGCGTCCATGTGGTAAGCGTAGTTGATGATCTGCTTGGGCAGGTGGGCGAAGCGGTTCAGCTGGGCCGCGCGGTGTTCCAGGCAGTAGTCGCCGTAGTCGCCGGCCAGGCCGCGCTCGCGGCCCTTGTGCCAGAAGTGCTGGAAGCCGGCGGTCCAGTGGTCGATGCCGGTATTGCCGAAGGAGTGGATGTAGTCCTGGTGCACGTCGCGCCAGTTCTCGAAGCTGATGCCGAGCTTGAAGGTGGCGTGGGTGGCGGCCATGAATTCCTGCTCGTTGATCTCCAGCAGGTGGTGGAAGTTCTGCAGCGTCGGGATGGTGGCTTCGCCCACGCCCACGGTGCCGATCTCGTCGGACTCGACCAGCTTGATCTCGAGGCGCTTGCCGAGCGATTTGCCCAGGCAGGCGGCGACCATCCAGCCGGCCGTGCCGCCGCCGGCAATCACCACGCGGCGGACCGGTTTGTTGTTCACGTGCGTCTCCATGCTTGTCTCCTCAGCGGTTCATCCGCTTTAATAATTGGGCGCGCAGGGCGCGTACGGCGGCATCGTCGAGCGGGCTCAATACGCCGCGCGCATGCGGCGGGATATGGGCCGCGGTCTCCTCGTCGGCCTCGAATACGTAGCGCCGGAACAGCCCCTGCCAGGCGCGGCGCTGTTCAAGCGGCAGGTCGCGCACGCTCATCAGGGCATGCATCAGCGCGTTGATCGGCGTGTCCATGTAGTCCGGCGACTGGCGCCACCAGTAGTTCACCAGCACGTTGAAGCGGTCCAGCGCCTCGATGTGGTGCCACCACATGCTCGGGATGAACAGGGCGTCGCCCGGCGCCAGTTCGGCCATCTGGGCGTGGCGCATGGCTTCGGCGAATTTCGGGAAACGGTGCAGGTCGGGCTGGTGGAAGTCGACCAGGCTGATGGGCTGGCCGGCCGGCGTCAGGTCGAGCGGGCCGATGTACAGGTTGTCCACCTGCTCCGGCGGGAACAAGGTAAAGCGGCGCCGTCCGGCCGCCACGCAGGCGATGTTGTCCGGTAAATCGTAGTGGGCGGCGATGCGGGTGCGGTTGCCGATCCAGATGCTGGCCAGGGCGTCGCGGCTTCCGAGGTCGATGTCGTTCTCGGCACGGAAGCCCGGCAGGCAGGTGTCGATGGTGGTCGAGCCGACGTAGATGGCGGGCGGAACGTCGTCGCGCAGGTGGCCGCGCAGCTCGGCCAGCACCGCGTCCAGGCGTGCCCGCACCGGCGCGAAATTGAAGCCGGTGAAGTCCTGGTTGTAGAAGAAGCGGCCGCCGATGTCGGGCGCGCCCAGCATGGCGGTGACGGTGGCGTCGCGGTAGAAGCGGCGCAGGTAGGCGTCGGCCGCATCGAAGGACGCGATCGCCGCGCGCACCAGCGGCCAGCGCGCCGCCAGGCCGCGCAGCACCAGCGGCCGGGTCGAGGTCAATACTGCATCGGTGAGGACGCCGGGAACGCTGGCGTCGATCTCGCCGATCGGTTCAGCGCGTTCCAGCATTGCGTGCGTTCTTGCGGTCGATCAGGGCGCGGAATTGCGACAGCGAGGCGAGCACCATGTAGATGGCCTGCAGGTGGCCGGCGCGGTGCAGGCGCTCGAGCGCGGCGCCGTCGAGTGCCGCCAGCCGTTCTTCGTGGATCGTATGGAAGCCGGCCAGGCGGTTGTCCGAGCCGTCGTCCAGGGTGATGTCGAGGACGAAGGATTCGAGCAGATTGTGTTCGAGCAGGGCGCCGATGAAGCCGCGCGCGCCTTGCAGGCCGAGGTGGATCGCACGCAGCGTCGAGGCCATGCGCTCGGTGTAGTCGGTGTTGCCGCCCTGGGGCAGGAACAGCGGCTCGCCCTGCTCGCGGCTCAGGCGCGGGCTGTCGAGGTCGACGTGCACCATCAGCTCTTCGCCGTCGGCGCCGATCATGAAGGGCTGGCGCTGGATCGACAGCGGAATCTCCGGGGCGTCCCAGGTTTGACCGTCGAGGAACAGGTTCTCGCCCTGCTGGAAGCCGAACAGGGCCAGGGCATGGTAGCCGCCTTCGCCGTTTTGCTGGAAGACGATCGGGTAGTGCGCCTGCAGGGTGCGGAACTCGTCCGGCCAGGTCAGCGCGGACATCACGTTGTCGCCGTACGCGGCGCCGCGGGTGGGGATTACGCGCATGGCGGCGTGATCGATATTGTTCAGCA
>DAMABW010000083.1:0-10606 GCA_031999925.1 Massilia sp.
TGTACGGCATCGCGATTGCCGCCACCTCGATGCTGTCGATGGCCGGCATCATCGTGGCCCTGGACGCCTACGGCCCGATCACCGACAACGCCGGCGGCATCGCCGAAATGAGCGGCATGCCGGACTCGGTACGCGCGATCACCGACCCGCTCGATGCGGTCGGCAACACCACCAAGGCGGTGACCAAGGGCTATGCGATCGGCTCGGCCGGCCTGGCGGCGCTGGTGCTGTTCGCCGACTACACCCACGCGCGCGACTCGGTGGGTAAATCGATTGTCTTCGAGCTGTCGAACCCGATGGTGATCGTCGGCCTCTTCATCGGCGGCCTGATTCCCTACCTGTTCGGCGCGATGGCGATGGAAGCGGTGGGGCGGGCGGCGGGCGCCGTGGTGGTGGAAGTGCGGCGCCAGTTCCGCGACATCGTCGGCATCATGGCAGGCACCGGCAAACCGGAATATGACAAGGCGGTCGACATGCTCACCGCCTCGGCGATCCGCGAGATGGTGATTCCTTCGCTGCTGCCGGTGATCGTGCCGATCGCGGTCGGCATGCTGCTGGGGCCGGCGGCGCTCGGCGGGCTGCTGATGGGTACCATCATCACCGGTTTGTTCGTGGCGATCTCCATGACCACCGGCGGCGGCGCCTGGGACAACGCCAAGAAATACATCGAGGACGGCAACTACGGCGGCAAGGGCTCCGACACGCACAAGGCGGCCGTCACCGGCGACACCGTAGGCGACCCCTACAAGGACACGGCCGGCCCGGCGGTGAACCCGCTCATCAAGATCATCAACATCGTCGCCTTGTTGCTGGTGCCGCTGCTGCCGGCGGCGGGGTGGATCGCGGTGTCGGAACCTTCGCTGGCGCAGATGCGCAAGCCGGCGCACGCGACCACGGCGCCGGCGCCGACGCGGGTGGCTGCCGAGCAGCCGCGCAGCCAGCCTTGAAGCCAGCCTCGAGGCCCGCCTTGAAGCCCGCCTTGAAACGGGCTGCATGAAACGGGCTGCATGAACCGGCGGTAGGGTGGACGGCTCGTGAATCAGGCCACTGGCCTGATTCACGCCACGCGTCCAACCTGGGCTTGCAACTTGGCAGCCTCTGCCAGTGCCCAGCATCATCGAAAATGTAACTAACCAACAGATCTTCCGCTGGCACCTGCCTTGGCCGCCAGGCTTGACCACACCTGCGTCAACGCAAAACCTGCGTCAGCGCAGATTCCACCCTGCGTCAGCGCTGCTTCAAGGCATCCTTAATCGCTGCCGCCAGCGACGCATGATCCGAATCCCCGTGATAGCGCTCGCCATTGATGAAGAAACTCGGTGTCCCGCTGGCCCCGGCGACACGTCCCGCTTCAGCCTGCGCCAGCACCTGGTCGCGATAGCGCCCGCCTTCGAGCTCGTCGCGGAAGCGTCCCGCTTCGATCTGCAGGCTGCTTGCCAGCGCCGCCAGGGCATCCTGGTCCAGCATGCCCTGGCTCTCGAACAGCGCGTCATGCATCTCCCAGAACTTGCCCTGGGCGCCGGCCGCTTCGGCCGCTTCGGCCGCTTCCGCCAGCGGCTGGGCGTCGGGATGCAGCTCCGACAAAGGCAGATGCCGGTACACCAGCCGCAGCCGGTCGCCGTGCTGGCGCTGCAATTCGCCCAGCGCCGCATGTGCCCGCGCGCAATACGGACACTGGAAATCGCCATACTCGATCAGCGTGACCGCGGCATCGCTGCCGCCACGCACATGATCGTCTTCTGCAATACGTAATTCCTCGCTCATCCTGCCTCCATGATGGTGCCGGCTAACGCGGCGTCGACCTCATCATGGCACGGCCGGGCAGCCCGGCGGCGCAGGTTTCCGGGCAGCAGGCTCGTCAGAACACGCACATCTTGTTGGCTTCCTCGCGCAGCCAGCCGCGGAAGTCCGGGTGTGCGATCGCGATCAGTTCCTGCGCCCTTTGCTTGGCCGACTTGCCGCGCAACTGGGCCACGCCGTACTCGGTGACCACGTAATTCACGTCGTTCTTGCTGGTGGTGGCGTGGGTGCCCGGCGTCAGCGTCGGCACGATGCGCGAGATGGTGCCGTCCTTGGCCGTCGACGGCAGCACGATAAAGGACTTGCCGCCACGCGAACGGTTGGCTGCACGCACGAAGTCGACCTGGCCGCCGGTGCCGGAATAGGGCAGGTGGGCGATGCTCTCGCTGCCGCACTGGCCGAGCAAATCGACCTGCAGGCTGGCGTTGATCGACACCAGCTTGTCGTTCTGCCCGGCGATGTACGGATCGTTGGTGAAGTTCGACGGGTGCATTTCCAGCATCGGGTTCTGGTGCATGAAGTCGTAGAGTTTGCGCGAACCGAGGGCGAAGGTCGCCACCATCTTGCCGGGAAGGAGGGTCTTGCGGCGGTTGGTCACCGCGCCGCACTCGACCAGCTTCAGGATGCCGTCGCCGATCATCTCGGTATGGATGCCGAGGTCGCGCTTGTGCGTCAGCTGCATCACCACCGCGTCGGGAATGCCGCCATAGCCGATCTGCAGGGTCGAGCCGTCGTCGATCATGTCGGCCACGTGCTTGCCGATGGCTTCCTGCACCGCGCCGATCGCGGGCAGGCCTACCTCCAGGATCGGCGTCTCATCCTCGACCAGCGCCGTTACCTGCGAAATGTGCACGTGACACTGGCCGTGAGCAAACGGTACGTTCGGATTCACCTCCAGCACCACCACGCGCGCCTTGGCCACCGCCGCCATCGTGTAGTCCGTGCCCAGGCTGAGCGAAAAGAAACCCTGGGCATTCATGCTGGACGCCATGGCGAAGACCACGTCGGCCGGCATCAGGCCAAGCTCGATCAGGGTCGGGATCTCGGAAAAATAGTTCGGGATAAAGTCGCACCAGCCGCCCTGGCCGCTCGCGCGCGAGGCGCCGCCGAAGAAGAGCGCGGCATGCCGCACGTGGCGCGCCGTGTCCTGCTCGAAGTAGCCGTACTTGCGCATCGCCAGGATCTGGGCCACGCGGATGCCTTGCCAGCGCGTGCGCGCCTCCGACAGCGCGCCCAACAGGGTAGGCGGCTCGCCGACGCCGGTCGGCACGATGATCATGTCGTTGTCTTGCAGGTGCGCCAGCGCGCTGGCGGCGTCGGTACGCTTTGCCGCGTAGAGTTCGTGAACTGTCTGCATTGCCGTCTCCATCGTTGTGTGTGCGTCGCGGCGCTTATTGGTAAAAAGACTTGTCAAAACACGGCCGGATCGTCCCGCCAGCGTAACCTGTAAAACTGACACGGAGTTGACGAGGCAAACCGCATGGCGCGCGCCGCCCCAGGCAGGGCCGGCCGATAATTCCGTATCGGCCTAGCGCCGCATGGAGGACAGCATGAAACCCGTCAAGCACTCGAAGCCCTACCGGGCAACCCGGATCGCCCTGGCCCTGGTCGCCGCACTGGCTGCTGCCGCCGCGGCGCAGTCAAGCCACGCGCAGGCGCCAGCCCCGGCCGGGCAGGCATCCCAGGCCCCACGCCAGCCGGCGCCCGCCACCGGTCCCAGCTATGGCCCGGTGCTGCACCCGCAAACGACGAAATCCGAGCCCGGCGCCCAGCCCGAGCAAACCCCGCAGGCCCAGGAAGAAAAGGCCGGCGGCATGCCGCAACCGCAGCCGCACAAGGAGCCCAATCCGTCGGCGCGCCCGGCGCCCCAGCAGAACGATCCCGCCAAGACCAACAGCACGGGCGCGAAGAAGCAGACCAGCGCCGCACCGCGCCGCTCGGCCCAGTCGTCTATCGCGCGCATGCCCGCAGGGCAGCCGAATCCGGCGCCGAATACGGTCGTGACGCCTCCCGTGCCGACGGTGGGTGCGCCGGCCGTGCCGCGTCCCGGCTCCGCCCAGCTCAACAGCTGTCTCGGCAATACCTGCACCGATACCGGCGGCACGACCTACCAGACGAATGTCGGCAACGCCGGCGTCAGCAGCGACGGCCGGCTTTGCACCCGCAACGGCGCCAACGTGCAGTGCTTTTAAGAGCACCTGACAAAACCTCCATAGCTGCGTTGCAGCTCTTCGCCGTACAGCGTACTGTCTTCGTCGCTGCGTCGGATGGCCGCACCCCTTGCTCTGAAGGTTTTGTCAGGCGCTTTGAGTCGGCAGTGGTTTTTCCCGGCAAAAGTTCGCTACAATCGCGCAGGTTGACGTTAACGTAAACGTCAAAACGAGAATGCGAACAGGGAGATAAGGAAAAACCATGCAAATTCAAGACAATGTGTTCATCGTCACCGGCGGCGCGTCGGGCCTGGGCGCGGCCACCGCGCGCATGATCACCGAGGCCGGCGGCAAGGTCGTCATCGCCGACGTGCAGGCCGAGGCCGGCGCGGCCCTGGCGGCCGAACTGAACGGTCAGTTCGTCAAGTGCGACGTGACGTCCGAGGCCGATGGCCAGGCGGTCGTGGCGGCGGCGGTCGCCCTCGGCACCCTGCGCGGCCTCGTCAACTGCGCCGGTGTGGCGCCGGCCGTCAAGACCGTCGGCAAGGATGGCCCGCACCCGCTGGACGTGTTCCAGCGCGCCGTGAACATCAACCTGGTCGGCACCTTCAACATGTCGCGCCTGGCGGCCGAAGCGATGGGCAACACCGAGGCGGGCGAGTACGGCGAGCGCGGCATCATCATCAACACCGCCTCGGTGGCGGCCTTTGACGGCCAGATCGGCCAGGCGGCCTACGGTTCCTCGAAAGCGGCCGTGGCCGGCATGACCCTGCCGATGGCGCGCGACCTGGCGCGCAGCGGCATCCGCGTGATGACCATCGCCCCGGGCATCTTCGAGACCCCGATGCTGATGGGTATGCCGCAGGAAGTGCGCGACTCGCTGGGCAAGATGGTGCCGTTCCCGCCGCGCCTCGGCATGCCGAAGGAATATGCGCACCTGGCGAAAGCCATCATCGAGAACGTGATGCTGAACGGCGAAACCATCCGCCTGGACGGCGCGATCCGCATGCAGCCGAAGTAACAGCAAGGAAACGGCACCTGCACAATTTACAAGTGCCATGAGCCGTTTGACAATTTGATGTAGGATGCCAGACGGTATCGGGCGTGCGGCCCTGGTCGCACGCCCGTTTTGCTTTTTGGAGAATCCATGATCACCTTGCAGATGCGCGCCAGCGCTGTCCTGCTGGCCGCCCTGGCTGGCCTCACCTTGCCGGCCACGCCGGCGTTTGCGCAAAAAACGGCCGAGGCCTCGCGGACCGCCGCCCAGGACACCGCCCAGCGCGCCCCCGAAATCGCCACCGGCTACGAAGAAAAGGCCGGCTGGGCCGCGAAAAAGTACATGGTCGCCGCCGCCAATCCACTTGCGGTCGAGGCGGGCTACGAGATACTGAAAAAGGGCGGCAGCGCCATCGACGCCGCCATCGCCACGCAAATGGTGCTGACCCTGGTCGAGCCGCAAAGCTCGGGCATCGGCGGCGGCGCCTTCCTGGTGCATTACGACGGCAAGCATACGCAAGCCTTCGACGGCCGCGAGACCGCGCCGATGGCGGCCGACGAGCACCTGTTCGAGAAACCCGACGGCACGCCGCTGTCGCGCACCGCCGGTGTGGTTGGCGGACGTTCGGTCGGCGCACCGGGCGTGCTGCGCATGCTGGAACTGGCCCACAAGCAGCACGGCAAGCTGCCCTGGAAAACCCTGTTCGGCCCGGCGATTCGCCTGTCCGAGCGCGGCTTCCCGGTCAGCGCGCGCCTGAACGGCATGCTGATGTGGGACGCCCATATCCGCAAGGACCCGGCGGCGGCGGCCTACTTCTACGACAAGGAGGGCAATCCGCGCCCGGTCGGCTACCTGCTGAAGAACCCGGCGCTGGCCAAGACCTTCCACGAGATCGCCGGCGGCGGCGCCGACGCCTTTTACAAGGGCCACATCGCACGCGACATCGCGAACAAGGTGAAGTCGCACCCGACCAATCCGGGCCTGCTCACCGCGAAGGACATCGCCGACTACCGCCCGAAAGTGCGCGAGCCGGTCTGCAGCGACTACCGCGTGTACACCGTGTGCGGCATGCCGCCGCCATCGTCGGGCGGGATCGCCGTGGCCCAGATGCTGGCCATGTTCGAGACGCGCGACATGGCGAAGCTGGCGCCGACGAACGGCGTGCCGAGCGCCGATGCCGTGCACCTGTTCTCGGAAGTCGGCCGCCTGGCCTACGCCGACCGCAACCGCTACGCCGCCGACACCGACTTCGTGCCGCTGCCGGGGCGCGGCTTGCCCGGCCTGATCGACAAGGCCTACATGGCCAAGCGCGCGGCCCTGATCGGCGAGAAATCGATGGGCGAAGCGCCGGCCGGCAATCCGCCGGGCATGGAAACGGCCTGGCTTTGGGGCAAGGACAACGCCATCGAAACCCCGTCCACCTCGCATATGGTGGTGGTCGACAGCCATGGCGCAGGCCTGTCGATGACGACCACGGTGGAAGACGCCTTCGGCTCGCGCCAGATGGTCGACGGCTTCATCCTGAACAACCAGTTGACCGACTTCAGCTTCTCGGCGCGCGACAAGGATGGCCCGGTGGCGAACCGGGTCGAACCGGGCAAGCGCCCACGCAGCGCGATGTCGCCGACGATCGTCTTCGAGAAGGACACCGGCAAGCTGGTGCTGGCGGTCGGCTCGCCTGGCGGCCCGGCCATCATCAACTACGTCGCCAAGACCCTGGTCGGCACCCTCGACTGGGGCCTGAACATGCAGCAGGCAATCGCGCTGCCGAACTTCGGCAGCCGCAACGGTCCGACCGAGATCGAAGCCGGGCGCTTCCCCCAGGCTACCGTCGACGCCCTGAAGGCGCGTGGCCACCAGGTGCGCCAGACCGAACAGAACTCCGGGCTGCACGGCATCATGCGCATGTCGATCCACGGCGAGCCCTGGTGGTTCGGCGGCGCCGATCCGCGGCGCGAAGGCGTTGCAAAAGGAGACTAATTACAAAGAAAAGGCTTGATCTTAGGGCAATTATTTCCCTTAAGCTTCATTTTGTTTGCTACCCTTGCAGGGTGGATAGGGAACAGACAACCCGGAACAGATTGAACGGGGCAGGGGCGCGAGCCGCCTGCTCCGCTTGCGCTTGTCCGCTGCCCTTGTGCCACCCGTATCCGGGGCCGCTTTCCGCATGAAAGCGCTGCTGTTCGTCCTGTTGCTGGCACTGGCCGGCGGGTTCGCCGCGCCAGCCGCCGGCGCGCCGGCGCCGACCATGCGCTTCGAGCACCTGAGCGTCGAGGATGGCCTGGCCCAGGAATCGGTACTGGCCATGGCCCAGGATAGCGACGGCTTCATGTGGTTCGGCACCCAGAACGGCCTGTCGCGCTTCGACGGCTACCGTTTTGTGAACTTCCGCAACGCCGTCGGCGATCCCAACACCCTGGCCAGCAACTGGATCCGCGTGCTCCACGTCGACCCCCAGGGCCGGCTCTGGATCGGCACCGACGGCGGCCTGGCGCGCTACGACGCAGCCACCCAGGGCTTCCAGCAATTCCTGCCCGAAGAGCCTGCGCGGCGCGGCAACGGCAACCGCCACGTGCGCGCCATCATCGACGACGGCAAGGGCGGATTGTGGCTGGGCACCGGCGACGGCCTGCAGCATTTCGACATCGCCAGCGGCCGCTTCACCACTTGGCACCACGTGCCGGGCGACCCCGACGGCCTGGCCAGCGACGACATCAACGCGCTCGCGCTCGACCGCAGCGGCCTGCTGTGGATCGGCAGCACCGCCGGCGTCGACAGCTTCGACCCCAAGTTGCGCCGCTTCGAACACCATCCCGGCGCCCGGTCGTCGGCCGACAACGTGGTCAATGCGCTGCTGGTCGACGCCGCCAACACCCTGTGGATCGGTTCCCTCGGCGGCGTCGAGCGCATGGCGCTGGCGGGGCCAGAAGTCGGGCGGCGCCAGCGTCTCGGGGCGGAACACGGTATCCGGCACGTCTGGATCAGCGCGCTCTACCAGGATGCCCAGGGCCAGGTCTGGGTCGGCGCCCACGACGAGGGTCTGTACCGCTGGGATGCGCCGCGCGCCCGCTTCGAGGTGCACCGCCAGGTGGTCGCCGACAGCCACAGCCTGGCCGACAACCACATCGCCGCGCTCTACCGCGACCGCGTCGGCACCTTCTGGGTCGGCACCTGGTATGCCGGCGTGTCGCGCGTGGACCTCGGCAGCGGCGGCTTCGCCCGTATCGTGCGCGAGCGCGACGGCGCCGCCACGGCCGACAATCGCGTGAAAGGCATCGAGAACGACGGCAGCGGCAAGCTGTGGCTGGCCTCGACCACCAGCCTGCAGCTATACGACCCGGCCGCGCCTGGCCAGGCCAACCGCATCTGGCGCCACGAGCCGAACAACCCGAACAGCCTGATCGACAGCACCGTGAACGCCGTTGTGCGCGACCGCCGGGGCCTGCTCTGGGTCGGCGGGCGCACCGGCATCACAAGCTTCGATCCGAAGACCAACCGCTTCGTGCGCCAGGTGCTGGCCAGCGGGGACAGCAACGCCGCTAACGCCAACAACGTGCGCGCCATGACTTTGGGGCGCGACGGCATGGTCTGGATCGCCACCAAGGGCGGCCTGCACATGCTCGATCCGACCACGCGCCGGCTGACCAGTTGGCGCCACGATCCGGCGCGCCAGGCCAGCCTGGCCGACAACACGGTGCGCCCGGTGCTGGAAGACCGCCGCGGGCGGCTCTGGGTCGGCACCTTCAACGGCCTCGATCTGCTGGACCGTGCCAGCGGGCGCTTCCGCCACTTCCGCCACGACGAGTACGACCCCACTAGCCTGAGCCACGACGAGATCCACTACCTGATGGAAGACCGCGCCGGGAATGTCTGGGTCGGCACCGCGGTCGGCCTGAACAAGATGGTGACGGCAAGCGACGGCTCGGTCAGTTTTGTCCGCTACACCATGCGCGACGGCCTGGTCGACGACGCCGTGGCGGCGATGCTGGAAGACGCCGACGGCGCGATCTGGATCAGCACCACCAACGGCCTGTCGCGCTTCGAGCCGGCCACCAACAACTGGCGCAGCTACACGGCCGCCGACGGCACCGTCGACGGCGCCTATTTCGACGCCTCGGCCGCGCGCACGCCCGACGGCAGCCTGTACTTCGGCGGCTTCAACGGCATCACCGCGTTCGACCCGCGCGCGCTGCGCTACAACCGCATCGCGCCGCGCGCCGTGATCACCGGCTTCCAGATCTTCAATCGCCCGGTGCAGCAGGCGTATCCGGAACTGCTCGACGGTCCGATCGAGAATGTGCGCTCGATCACGCTGTCGGCGCGGCATTCGGTGTTCTCGCTCGAGTTCTCGGCCCTGCACTATGCGGCGCCGAAGCGCAACCGCTTCGCTTATAAGCTCGAGGGCTTCGACCAGGCCTGGGTGAACGCCGATGCCGGCAAGCGCTTCGCCACCTACACCAACCTCGATCCCGGCCGCTATGTGTTCCACGTGCGCGCCGCCAACAAGGACGGGGTCTGGAGCGAGACCCCGGCCACGCTGGAGATCGTGATCGAGCCGCCGGCCTGGGGCACCTGGTGGTTCCGCATCGCCAGCGTGCTGTTGCTGCTGAGCGCCGGCTATGGCGGCTACCGCCTGCGCACCCGCAGCCTGCGCCGCCAGCACCTGCGCCTGGAACGCCAGGTCGGCGCCCGCACCGAGGAGATCGCGCTGCAGAACCGCCTGCTCGAGCGCCAGACCGCCGAGCTGCGCGAACGCGAGCAGCAGGTGCGCCGGAACACCATCGAACTCGGCGAAGCCAACCGCGCCCTGCACGAAAACGAACAGCGCCTGCAGTTGGCGGCGCGGCGCGCCGAGGATGCGGCACGCCAGAAGTCCGAATTCCTGGCCAACATGAGCCACGAGATGCGCACGCCGCTGGCCGGCGTGATCGGCATGCTCGGCTTTGCCCTGCGCGATGGCCAACTGAAGGAGAGCACGCGCGAGCAGATCGCGCGCGGCCAGGCGAATGCCGAGGCGCTGCTGACGATCATCAACGACCTGCTCGACTTTTCCAAGATCGAGGCGGGCAAGCTCACTGTCGAGAACATCGACTTCGCGCTCGACGCGGCGATCGGCAACGTGGCGGCGCTGTTCGAGGAGCAGGCCGCGGCCCTCAGCATCGACTTCGCGATCGACCTGGCGCCCGACCTGCCGCGCTTCGTGCAGGGCGACCCGACCCGCCTGCGCCAGGTGCTGGTGAACCTGGTCGGAAACGCCTTCAAGTTCACGCCGGCCGGGCAGGTGCTGTTGCGCGTCGAGCGCCGGATCGAGGACCAGCCTGGCGATGGCCAGCCTTCGCATGCCAGCCCGCACTTTATTCGCTTCTCGGTACAGGACACCGGCATCGGCATCGCCGCCGACGCCTTGCCGCGCCTGTTCCAGAAATTCGAGCAGGCCGACGCCACCACCACGCGCCGCTACGGCGGCACCGGCCTGGGCCTGGCGATCTGCCGCCAACTGGTCGAACTGATGGGCGGCACGATCGAGGCGCACAGCGAGCAGGGCAAGGGCAGTACCTTCAGCTTCGTGCTGCCGCTGTTCGATGGCGTCGAGCCGGTGCGCGTGGAAGCCGCCCCGCGCCTGCCGCATACCCACCGCCTGCGCGTGCTGTGCGCCGAG
>DAMABW010000083.1:10616-13980 GCA_031999925.1 Massilia sp.
CCAGATCATCGCGCGCATGATGGTCGAGGACATGGGACATACCATCGACGTGGTCGAGAACGGCGCGCTGGCGGTGGCGGCCTGCGCCCGCACCGCCTACGACATCGTGCTGATGGACGGGCGCATGCCGGAGATCGACGGCGCCACCGCCACGCGCCTGATCCGCGCCGGCGGCACCTTCGACGCGCCGGTGCTCGACCCGCGCATCATGATCGTGGCGCTGACGGCGAACGCCAGCGACGAAGACCGCGACCGCTACCTGGCCTGCGGCATGGACGCCTTCCTCGCCAAACCGATCGACGAAGCGGCCCTGCACCGCCAGCTCGGCCTGGCGATCGAGCGCCAACTGGCGCGCGGCATCGCCCTGGCGCCGATGGACGCGCCGGCGCCCGTAACGGAGCCCGCACCGAGCACCGCCGCACTCGACGCGCTGTTCGGGATCGCACCCGGCGAGGCGCCGCCTGCCGCGCCTCCGGCTCCGCTGCCTGCGCGGCGTGCCGGCCAACTGCAGGCGCGCCTGTGCGCCGCCTTTGCCGCCGACCTGCCGCGCCGCCGCCAGGAACTGCGCGCCGCCATCGACGGCAACGACGACGAGGCCTGCGCGCGCGTGCTGCATGGCCTGCGCGGCAGTGCCGGACACCTGGGCGCGGGCGAACTCGCGGTGCTCTGCGCGCGCCTGGAAAAAGCGGTCGACGGCGGCCGCCGCGACGAACTGCTGGCCGGCCTGGCGCGCCTGGACGCGCTGCTCGACGCTTTCGATACCTCACTCACCTGATTCTTCAGCCGATTCGATGTCTTCAACAAGTAACAACATGCCGGCAACGCCGGTCCAAGTGCTGGTCGTCGACGACGACGTGGTCTCGCGCATGATGCTGATGCACCTGGTCGATACCTGCGGCCGTTTCGAGATCCTGGAAGCGGAAGACGGCGCCGACGCCTGGCGCCAGTTGGAGGGCGGCCTGCGTCCGGCCCTGGTGTTCTGCGACCTGCGCATGCCGCATCTGTCGGGTACCGAACTGCTGGCGCGCATGAAAGCGCACCGGCAACTGGCGGCCATTCCCTTCGTGCTGGTCTCAGCCGCGAACGATGGCGCCACCATGAGCGAAGCGGCCGCGCTGGGCGCCGACGGCTACGTGGTCAAGCCCTTCCGCGTCGAGGCCCTGCGGCCCTGGCTGGACGGCCTGCGGCCGCCCGAGGCGCCGCAGGACAGCGCGCGCCGGCTCGGCATCGACCTGGCGCGCCTGGCGCTGTACCTGGACGGCCTGGCGCGCCAGTTGGTCGGGACAGCGGCCGACCTGGATGCGCTGCTGCTCGACGCGCCGGCGGCGCGGGCACGCCTGGCGCGCTTGCAGGAGGGCTGCGCCACGCTCGGCCTGCACGCCGCGGCGTCCGGCCTGGCCCGCGCCGGGGAAGCGTTGGCGCTTGCGGATGCGCGGGTGGATGCGACGGCGCAGGTGGCCGCCGCCCTGGCCGCGGCGCGGGCGGCGGTCGCGCACCAGGCCGGGCGCGTGCAGGCAGACTGAAGGCAGGTGCGGCGCCGCACGATGCGCCCGGCGCGCGGCGCCTGAAGCATGGGCGCCGGCTCAGGAACGCTCGTGCTGTTCCTGCTTCTGTTGCGAGGCCGCGCCCTTCGACGCCGGCTTGTAGGTGACCACGCGGTACAGGTACCAGGCCAGCATCGCGCCGAGGATGGTTTTCGATACCGGGTCGACGTACTTCGCGACTTCCTTGTAATTGTCTTCAAGCAGGAAACCGGCTGCCGTCAGCAGACCGGTCCAGGCCAGCGAACCGATGCTCGAATACAGCAGGAACTGGCCAAGATTCATGTTGCCGAGGCCGGCCGGCACCGAGATCAGGGTACGCACGGCCGGCACCAGGCGTCCGAACAGCACGGCTTTCTTGCCGTGTTTTTGGAAGGCTTCCAGGGCCTTGTCGATGTCTTCGGAACCGACCGTCAGCCAGCGCGCCTTGCGGTCAGCCAGTTTCTTGAGGCGCTCGCAGCCATACACCTTGGCCGCGTAATACCAGGGCAGGGCCCCGATCACGGAACCGGCCGTGCCGGCGATCAGCACGCCTACCACATTCAGGTCGCCGCGCGCGGCAACGAAACCCGCGAAGGGCATGATCATCTCGGATGGAATCGGCGGAAAAATATTCTCCAGCGCCATCAGCGCGAAGACGCCGAGGTAGCCGCTTTTCTCCAGAAAATTCGTGATGAAGTCGAACATGGGCGCCGTCCTGTGAGCCGGTGGAATAGGCCCATCCTAACCGCGAACGTCGCGGCTTTATGTTCGGCAGGGCACGCTTGCATGCAAACGCTGCGCTTCGCTAAACGATTTATACCGTTCTCCCAAACCATTCGTATTTGTCCTGCACTGGTCTGGTGCACGGATCGAGCATTGATAAGTGGCACTGTATCTATCCTGGATGCACCATATCGGGGAGGCGCGTCCCCGGTTTGGTGCATGCGGTTGGACAAGTACCGACACCCTGGTTTAGCATGTCAATAGATTAAGAACCTGGCTTCCTGGAGACACAGCTAATGAAACGCACTTACGAAATGGCCCAGCTGCGCCGGCCACCGAATCGCCTCTCGCCCAAGGAGTACGACATGTACGGGTTGGAGGGCATGAGCTGGGAACAGAAATCGCAGTTTTTGGGAGAAAAGTCCTCGACCGCCACCACGTCCAACAACGACCTGCGTGCGCAGGCGCTTACGGCGGACAAGCTGATTGCCTACGGCATCCTGCAGCTGCACGACTTTGCGTTCCCCCGGATCCAGGCCATCGGGCATCCGGCCCGCAGTTTCCCTGGCGCCGTGTCGCTGCGTACGGTGCAGGACGTGACCGACTACCTGGCCAATAAGGCCGAGTTCCCTCTGTTCATGAAGCCGATCGCCGGCAACGGTGGGGCGGGTTCGGTCTGGGTCGAAGGCTATGCCGACGGTATGCTGCAGCTGCGCAATGGCGACACCATCGATGTCGGCCAGTATTTCGAGCGCTGGCTTTGCCGCGAAGGCATCCTGCTGCAAGCGGTGGCGCGTCCGCATCCGGAGCTTGCCGTGCGCTTCGGCCCACGCCTGGCGACGGCGCGCGTGGTCGTCCTGATCGGTGAAAACGGGCCGCTGGTCCACCGCGCCGTCCTGCGTATTCCTGTTGGCAAGAACATGATCGATAATTTCCGGCACGGTGCCACCGGCAACCTGCTGGGCGCCATCGATGTCGACAGCGGCGTGCTGTTCAACGTCATCGGCAAGCGCGACATGCGACTGCAGCCTGTTCCGGCGCACCCGGATACCGGCGAGCAGATCATCGGCGCCACGCTGCCGGACTGGGAAGCGGCCAAGGCGATGTGCATCCGCGCC
>DAMABW010000084.1:0-13961 GCA_031999925.1 Massilia sp.
GTCCGGAACGTCTCCCGTAGGGTGGGCACTCGTGCCCACGCGAATCATGCAGGCCGATAGCGGGGCAGGCAACAGCCCCGATGACGCGTGCGGATCAACGCGTGGGCACGGGGCACCCACCCTACGTTTTCACCGCCGCTGGCGAGATCGTCATGCCGGGATTGGTAGCGCTAACGATCGACGCGTGGACGGCGCAGCCGCCTTTCGTGGCCCGGTCCACCCTACATCAAAACTCTTCCCACTCTTCGGTGGCGGTGGCGGTGGCGGCACGCGCAGGTTTTACCGCAGGCGTTGCCGCTTTCGGCTGTGCCGCGCGTACGACGGGTTTTGTGGCCACCAGCGCACGTGCTGGCGCCGGCGCTGCGATCACCGCACGCCCCTCCACCTTGAACACACCCACTGCTTCCGCCAGCTTCGCCGCCTGCTCCTGCATCGCCCCCGCCGCCGCCGCCGATTCCTCGACCAGCGCCGCATTCTGCTGGGTCGCCTCGTCCATCTGGCCGATGGCCGCGTTCACCTGCTCGATGCCGCCGGTCTGCTCGGCACTCGCATGGGTGATCTCGGCCATGATGTCGGTCACGCGGCGGATCGAGTCCACCACCTGCTCCATGGTCGCGCCGGCCTGGTCGACCAGCCTGGCGCCGGCGTCGACCTTCGCGACCGAGTCGCCGATCAGGGCCTTGATCTCCTTGGCCGCCGCTGCCGAGCGCTGGGCCAGCGTGCGCACTTCCGACGCCACGACCGCGAAGCCGCGCCCCTGTTCGCCGGCACGCGCCGCTTCCACGGCCGCGTTCAGGGCCAGGATGTTCGTCTGGAACGCGATCCCGTCGATCACGCCGATGATGTCGACGATCTTGCGCGAGGACGCGTTGATCGAACCCATGGTGGTGATCACCTGGCTCACCACGGCGCCGCCGTCCACGGCCACGTTCGAGGCGGTGATCGCCAACTGGTTGGCCTGGCGCGCGTTGTCGGCGTTCTGGCGCACGGTGCCGGTCAGTTCTTCCATCGAGGCGGCGGTCTGCTCCAGCGCCGAGGCCTGTTGCTCGGTGCGCGCCGAGAGATCGAGGTTGCCGGCGGCGATTTCACCCGAGGCGCCGGAAATCGTCTCGGTGCCGCTGCGTACCTGGCTGACGATGGTCACCAGGCTGTCGTTCATGTGGCGCAGGGCGCGCAGCAGGGCGCCGGTTTCGTCGCGCGCATCGGATTCGATGCGGCGCGTCAGGTCGCCGCCGGCCACGGTTTCTGCCAGTTCCACGGCCTGGCGGATCGGACCCACGATGCCGCGCGCCAGCAGCCAGGAAGCCAACGCCCCAAGCAGCACCGAACACGCGGTCAGCGCCGCGATCAGGGTGGTGCCGAAGCGCGCGGTGGCGTCGATGTCCTGAGCCATGCGGGTGATGTGGGCTTGCTGCATCGCGACCAGTTGCTGCACCGATTCCTGGTACGCCCTGGCGGTGGGCGTGAACGATTCGTCGAGGATCTTTGTCGCGAGTTCCTGGTTGCCCTCAAGCTTGGCCTTGACGGCGCTGTCGCGCGCCTTGCTGTACAGCTTGCGCTGCTCGCCGATTTTCGCGAACAGGGCGGTTTCTTCCGGACCGGCGATCAGCGGTTCGATCTGGGCTACCAGTTCGGCCGAGACCTTGGCGCTGAGGGCCGCGTCTTCCTTGAAATAGGGGCCGAGGGCCGGGTCGCTGCTTTTCACGATGGCGGCGGTGCGGCGCACGGCGGAAAAGATCTGCGTGTACCACTCGGTAATCATGCGCTCCTTTGCCAGCGGCTGCGCCAGAATGGTTTGCGTGTCGGCGGCCACGCGCTGCAGGCGCCAGACGCCGGCCGAGGCGATCAGGACCGCCATCGCCAGTGTCAGGGCAAAGCCGATGGCCAGCCGTTTGCCGATATTCAGGTGTTTCAGGAAGCCCATGGCATTCTTGTCCATACAAGTAGAGGAGCAGGCTATCCTAGCTTGATTTGTGGAAATGTTTGTTTCTTTCGCGTTTGCGCTGCACCAAAATGTCGCTTTCCAGACACTTGTTGTCAATACATAACAAGTGTTTGTGAAACTGCCAATGCCTGGCCGGCCAAGGGGCGCAAGAGCCCATTGCCAGCTTGATATGAAGAAGTATTTGCGTGTTTAAGGTATAATTTCAATTTCCCGCGCGTGCCGTTCGGCACCTTCAGCACAATGACCAAATTTGTATTCGTCACTGGCGGCGTCGTGTCCTCCCTGGGTAAAGGGATCGCGGCCGCTTCCCTTGCCGCGATCCTCGAATCGCGCGGCCTCAAAGTCACCATGCTCAAGCTCGATCCCTACATCAACGTGGATCCGGGCACGATGAGCCCGATGCAGCACGGTGAAGTCTTCGTCACCGACGACGGCGCCGAGACCGACCTCGACCTCGGCCACTACGAGCGCTTCATCAGCACCCGCATGAAAAAGGTGAACAACTTCACCACCGGCCAGATCTACGAGTCCGTCATCCGCAAGGAACGCCGCGGCGAGTACCTCGGCAAGACCGTGCAGGTGATCCCGCACATTACCAACGAAATCCAGGACTACATCCGCCGCGGCGCCGAAGGCGTGGACGTGGCGCTGGTCGAAATCGGCGGCACCGTCGGCGACATCGAATCGCTGCCCTTCCTGGAAGCCGCGCGCCAGCTGTCGCTGCGCTCGGGCCGCAAGGGCGCCGCTTTTGTCCACCTGACCCTGGTGCCGTACATCGCCTCGGCCGGCGAACTGAAAACCAAGCCGACCCAGCACAGCGTGCAGAAGCTGCGCGAGATCGGCATTTCGCCGAACGCGCTGCTGTGCCGCGCCGACCGCCGCATCCCGGACGACGAACGCGCCAAGATCTCGCTGTTCGCCAACGTCGAAGAGCAGGCCGTCATCTCGGTGTGGGACGTGGACACCATCTACAAGGTGCCGCAGGTGCTGCACGACCAGGGCCTGGACGACATCATCCTCGAAGCCCTGGGCCTGGAAGCGCCCAAGGCCGACCTGTCGATGTGGACCAAGCTGATCCACACGCTGGAAAACCCGAAGCACGAAGTCACCATCGGCATGGTCGGCAAGTACGTCGACCTGACCGAGTCGTACAAGTCGCTGACCGAAGCGCTGCGCCACGCCGGCATCCATACCGAAAGCCGCGTCAACATCGAGTACCTGGATTCGGAAGAAATCGAAACCAAGGGCTGCGACGGCCTGGCGAAGTACGATGCCATCCTGGTGCCGGGCGGCTTCGGCAAGCGCGGCGTGGAAGGCAAGATCATGGCCGCGCGCTATGCCCGCGAACAGAAGATCCCGTACCTCGGCATCTGCCTGGGCATGCAGGTCGCCCTGATCGAATACGCGCGCCACATGGCGAACCTGCCGAACGCGAACTCCACCGAGTTCGACCTGGAAACCGACCAGCCGGTCGTCGCCCTGATCAACGAATGGCAGAACCACGACGGCAAGGTCGAGCAGCGCGACGAGAACTCGGACCTCGGTGGTACCATGCGCCTGGGCGCCCAGACCTGCGCGGTGAAGCCGGGCACGCTGGCCGCCGAGATCTACGGCAGCGTCGTCACCGAGCGTCACCGTCACCGCTACGAAGCCAACAACCACTACCTGCCGAAGGTGGAAGCGGCCGGCCTCGTGGTGGCGGCGCGCACCCCGAACGAAGACCTGTGCGAGATCATGGAACTGCCGCGCGAAGGTGACAATGCGCACCCGTGGTACATGGGCGTACAGTTCCACCCTGAATTCAAGTCGACCCCGCGCAGCGGCCATCCGCTGTTCACCTCCTTCATCCAGGCGGCCCTGGCGCACCAGGCCGGCAACGAGAAGGTCGCGGCGAACACGCCAGCATTGCAAGGAGATGCAGCATGAAACTTTGCGGTTTCGAAGTAGGCCAGGACCACCCGATCTTCCTGATCGCCGGCACCTGCGTGATCGAGTCGCGCCAGATGGCGATGGACACCGCCGGCGCCCTGAAAGAAATGACCGAAGCCCTCGGCATTCCTTTCATCTATAAATCGTCGTTCGACAAGGCGAACCGTTCGTCGGGCAAATCCTTCCGCGGCCCCGGCCGCGAAAAAGGCCTGGAGATCCTGGCCGACGTGCGCAAGACGCTCGGCGTGCCGGTGCTCACCGACGTGCATGACGAAGAGATGATCCCCGAAGTGGCAAGCATCGTCGACGTGCTGCAGACCCCCGCCTTTTTGTGCCGCCAGACCGACTTCATCAACGCCTGCGCCCGCTCGGGCAAGCCGGTGAACATCAAGAAGGGCCAGTTCCTGGCCCCGGGCGACATGAAGAACGTGATCGACAAGGCCCGCGCCGCCGCGCGCGAAGCCGGTCTCAATGAAGACAACTTCATGGCCTGCGAACGCGGCGCCTCGTTCGGCTACAACAACCTGGTGTCGGACATGCGTTCGCTCGCCATCATGCGCGAATCGAACTGCCCGATCGTGTTCGACGCCACCCACTCGGTGCAGCTGCCGGGCGGCCAGGGCACCTCGTCGGGTGGCCAGCGCGAGCACGTGCCGGTCCTGTCGCGCGCGGCGGTTGCCGCGGGCGTGGCCGGCCTGTTCATGGAAACCCACCCGGACCCGGCGAACGCCCTGTCCGACGGTCCGAACGCCGTGCCGCTGGGCCGCATGAAGGAACTGCTGACCACCCTGGTCGAGATCGACCGCGTGGTGAAACGTACCGGCTTCCTCGAGAACAGCTTCAAGGCTTGAGCCTGAGTGATTAGTATTTAGTGAAAGATGCTTGTAGTCGAGGCGCCCCTGAGGCGCCTCGACTTGCATCTGCGAGACGATTTTTCTACTTTCCGGAGACTGAAACATGAGTGCTATCGTTGATATTATCGGCCGCGAGATCATCGACTCGCGCGGCAATCCGACCGTCGAATGCGACGTGCTGCTCGAATCGGGCGTGATGGGCCGTGCCGCCGTGCCGTCGGGCGCATCCACCGGTTCGCGCGAAGCGATCGAACTGCGCGACGGCGATCCGAAGCGTTACTTCGGCAAGGGCGTGCTGCAAGCCTGCGAGAACATCAATACCGAGATCAGCGAAGCCATCATGGGCCTGGACGCCAACGAACAGGCCTTCCTGGACCGTACCCTGATCGACCTGGACGGCACCGAGAACAAGAGCCGCCTGGGCGCCAACGCCATGCTGGCGGTGTCGATGGCCGTGGCGAAAGCCGCCGCCGAGGAAGCCGGCCTGCCGCTGTACCGCTACTTCGGCGGTTCGGGCGCGATGCAGATGCCGGTGCCGATGATGAACGTCATCAACGGCGGCGCCCACGCCGACAACAACCTGGACATCCAGGAATTCATGATCATCCCGGTCGGCGCGCCGTCGTTCAAGGAAGCCATCCGCTACGGCGCCGAGGTCTTCCACACCCTCAAGAAGATCCTGCATGCGAAGGGCCTGAACACGGCCGTCGGCGACGAAGGCGGCTTTGCCCCGTCGGTGGCGAACCATGAGGAAGCGATCAAGCTGATCATGGAAGCGATCGAGCAGGCCGGCTACCAGGCCGGCACCGACATCGCCATCGGCCTCGATTGCGCGGCCAGCGAGTTCTACAAGGACGGCAAGTACCACCTGGAAGGCGAGGGCCTGACCCTGTCGTCGACCGACTTCACCAACATGCTCGCGACCTGGGTCGACAAGTACCCGATCATCTCGATCGAGGACGCGATGCACGAAGGCGACTGGGAAGGCTGGGGCATCCTGACGCAAGCCCTGGGCAAGCGCGTGCAACTGGTGGGCGACGATTTGTTCGTCACCAACACCAAGATCCTGAAAGAGGGCATCCAGAAGGGCATCGCCAACTCGATCCTCATCAAGATCAACCAGATCGGCACCCTGACCGAGACCTTCGCCGCCATCGAGATGGCCAAGCGCGCTGGCTACACCGCCGTGATCTCGCACCGTTCGGGCGAGACCGAGGATTCGACCATCGCCGACATCGCCGTTGGCTTGAACGCCCTGCAGATCAAGACCGGCTCGATGTCGCGTTCGGACCGCATGGCGAAGTACAACCAGCTGCTGCGCATCGAGGAAGACCTGGGCGACGTTGCCAGCTATCCTGGCCGCGACGCCTTCTACAACCTGAAGTAATTCTGTAGCGACTCCGCCGGCCGGTCATCGCGATCGGCTGGCGTTTTATATTTACATCATGCGCCTGATTTCGCTTGCCCTTGCCGCCTTGCTGTTGCTGATCCAGTACCCGCTGTGGCTGGGGAAGGGCGGCATGCTGGCCGTGTCCGACCTGCGCGACCAGGTCACCGTGGCCCAGGCCCAGCTCGACGGGCGCAAGGCCCGCAATGCCAAGCTCGACTCCGAAGTGCGCGACCTGCGCGAAGGATTGGGCGCCGTCGAAGAACGCGCGCGCCTGGAACTGGGCATGATCAAGCAGAACGAGATCTTCGTGCAGGTGCTGCGCCATAACGAAAAGCCGGTCGAATCGATGACCGTGCCGCCGCCACCGCCTGCGCCGAAAAACAAGGGCGGGCACGGTACGCCTGCCGTGACCCACTGAATCGCATGAATACCGGAGCAATTCCCGCCGACCTGACCTCGCTCGAGGGGGTGTCGGCCTACCTGGCCGCGGCCTTCGAGAGCGGCGAAGCGGCCCTGCTGCTCGATGCGCTGGCGCTGGCCGCGCGTGCCGAGGGCACCGCCTACCTGGCCGCCGCCGCCGGTGTACCGCAGGCCGCATTGCGCGCGGCGTTCGCCTCCGGCGAACTCGATCTGGAGACCACGCTCGCGGTCATGAAAGTCATCGACCTGCATACGCCGGGTTGAGCTTTTTGGCCTAGAATGTTCCTTATCTCTTCATTGAAAAGGTGAGGGCATCATGAGCCAGCAACATGCCGCAGGACCGTTCGACGTCAGCGTCACCCCGCAGGGCCAACCGGAAGTGCGCGAAGGCGTCACGACCGGACGCATGGCCATCGACAAGCGTTATCACGGCGCGCTGGAAGGCAGCGGCGTCGGCGAGATGCTGTCGGCGATGACGACCACCGAAGGCTCGGCCGGCTACGTGGCGATCGAACGCGTGAGCGGCACGCTGCAGGGACGCACGGGCAGTTTCGTGGTCCAGCACAGCGGCACGATGGCGCGCGGCGCCCAGGCGCTGACGATCAGCGTGGTGCCCGATTCGGGAACGGGGGAGCTGGCGGGGATTGCCGGCACCATGCGTATCCGGATCGAGGAGCGCAAGCACTTCTACGAATTCGACTACGAACTGCCAGATATGTGATCGGGAATCGGGCGGCGCGCCCGCGTGTGCGTTTACCGGACCTGTAAAAAGAAAAGCCGCAGCGGGCATGGTGCGCGCTGCGGCCTTGGCTGGCTCGTGGCTTAGTCCGACGATGCGTCGCCCTGTTGCGCGCCGGCGCCTTGCTCCAGGAAGGAGCGCAGCATCCACGCGTTCTTTTCGTGCACTTCCATGCGGGTGGTCAGCATGTCGGCGGTCGGGTAATCGTCG
This sequence comes from Massilia sp., assembly GCA_031999925.1. Classification (GTDB taxonomy): domain Bacteria; phylum Pseudomonadota; class Gammaproteobacteria; order Burkholderiales; family Burkholderiaceae_D; genus Telluria. The sequence continues at coordinate 7,488 of DAMABW010000084.1, forward strand.
AGTTCGTCGGCGACCTTCACGCCTGCGCGCAGGGTGCGGATCAGGATTTCGTTGCCGTCCACCAGTTGGCGGATCATTTCCTTGGACGACAGCACTTCCGGCTCTTCGGTGATGCTCGACAGCTCGGCATAGCGCTTGTAGGTGGCCGGGGCGAAGTGGCCCAGGGCGCGGATGCGCTCGGCGATCTCGTCGAGGGCGTTCCATTGTTCGGTGTACTGCTCTTCGAACATCACGTGCAGGCTCGAGAACAGCGGGCCGGTTACGTTCCAGTGGAAGTTGTGGGTTTTCAGGTAGAGCATGTAGGCGTCTGCCAATACCTTCGAGAGCGATTCGACCATTTTGGCGCGGTCTTCGGTGCTGATGCCGGTATCCATGTGCATTGCGGTTCTCCTGTAGTGAGGTGATAGTGCTTGTTAAAAGTTGTAGCACTATTAACAATGCACAGCTTAGCACCGGCCGGAAAATCCTGAGGCACGATAAGCGCGCGTCCATGGATGCTGTGCGTCGCTCCCGCCGGGCCGGTGCTACAGTTCAGCACACACGAACTGTACACATCAGCGCACAAGGGGCCGGCATGGACAAGTTTCTGATCGTTTTTCGGGGATCGACAGTGGGCGAGGCCGAAGGCCGCCAGCACGATCCGCTGCAGTGGGAATCCTGGTTCGACTCGCTCGGCAGGGCGCTGCTCGACCGCGGCGCCCTGAGCCAGGGCAGCGTCGAGGTGCCGACCCGCCTGCTCGGGCCGAAGATCAGCAGCAGTGCCATGTCCGGCTATTGCGTGATCGGCGCCAACGATTTCAACGACGCCGTGCGGCTGGCGAAGACCTCGCCCATTTTCGACGAAGACGGTTCTGTAGAAATTGCCCACCTGCGCTAGCCGGTGTGGAAATGGGTGAGTTTTAGATGCCCCCGGAGCGGCTATGATCGCAGCCCATGAACGTTCTGCTGATCAATCCTCCCCATACGGCGATCGGAAGCCGCATTCCCCGTGAACAACTGCCGCCGCTCGGCCTGCTGAGCGTTGGCGGACCCTTGCTCGACGCTGGCTTCACGGTGCGGCTGCTCGATGCCGAGTTCGGGCCGATGCCGGAAGACGCCATCGTGCGCGAAGCGCTGGCCGGCGCGCCGGACCTGGTGATGATGGGGCACTCCGGCTCCACCTCGGCCCACGACACCATCATGCGCCTTGCCGCCGCCCTGAAAGCAGAGCGGCCCGGCCTGCCCATCGTGTACGGCGGCGTGTACCCAACCTATCACTGGGAAGACATCCTGCGCGACTATCCGCAGGTCGACTACATCGTGCGCGGCGAAGGCGAGCGCACCGCCACCAAGCTGCTGCGCACCTTGCGCGACGGCGGCGACCCGGCATCGGTGGACGGCATCGCCTGGCGCGCGGCTGGCGTGCCGGCTGCCAGCGCGCCGGCCGAGATGATCCGCAACCTCGACGACTACCGCATCGGTTGGGAACTCATCGACCACAGCCGCTACTCGTACTGGGGCGGCATGCGTGCCGTCGTCGTGCAGTTCTCGCGCGGCTGCCCCTATCTGTGCAGCTATTGCGGCCAGCGCGGTTTCTGGACCCAGTGGCGCCATCGCGACCCGGTCAAGTTCGCCAAGGAACTGGCGCGGCTCAAGCGCGAGCACGGCGTTACGCTGATCAATTTTGCCGACGAATTGCCGACCGGTTCGCGCAAGGCCTGGAAGGCCTTCCTGGAAGCCTTGATTGCGGAAGACGTAGGCCTGACCCTGGTGGGATCGACGCGCGCCGGCGACATCGTGCGCGACGCCGACATCCTGCACCTGTACAAGCAGGCCGGCGTCGTGCGCTTCTTGCTCGGCATCGAAAGCTACGACGAAGCCATGCTCAAGACCATCAAGAAAGGCGCGAGCATGAGCGAGGACCGGAAGGTGATCCGATTGCTGCGCCAGCACGGCATCATTTCCATGGCCACCTATGTGGTCGGTTTCGACGAGGAAACGGATGCGGATTACTGGCGCTCGCTGAAGCACTTGCTGCACTACGACCCCGACCAGATCCAGATGCTGTACGTCACGCCGCATCGCTGGACGCCGTATTTCAAGACGGTCGAGGAGCGCAAGGTGATCGAGACGGATTCCGCCAAGTGGGACTACAAGCACCAAGTGCTGGAAACGACGCGCGTGCCGCCCTGGCGCATCCTGTTGTGGGTGAAGTCGATCGAGGTGATCATGCAATTGCGCCCGAAAGCCATCCTGCGCGTGGTGCTGGGCAAGGACCGGCACGTGCGGCACGGCATGCGCTGGTACACGCGCATGGGGCGGCGCGTCTGGTTCCATGAGATTGCCGAGTTCATCCTGGGCAAGCGCCTGAAGAACAGCACGCTCACGCTGCGCCGTTTCTGGGGCGCCTCGCTCGAGGAGCATGAGGAATCGATGGTCAAGCGCAAGCGGGCCGTGATTCCGATCGAAGCCGTGCAGGCCGGACGGAACGAGCGGCAGTTGACCTGAGGCGTGACCTGGGACACGAGCTGAGACAGGACCTGAGACACGACCTGAGACGGGGCAAGCGAAGTCGCCGTTTTGCAAGGCGCTGTCCGGCACATTGCCGGTATCGGCTAAACAAAGTCACCAAGCCAACATCCTTCGGGATTTTTCTTTAAGACGATTTCCGCAGCATTAGTTCTTTCCGCCAAAAATCAGAAGGTGGAGGAGAGGGGCGCGAATCACGCCCTCTCTCACCCTGTCTCGTTTGGCGTTCTCATTTCTTCTCATTCGGTCCCTGTTTGAACTTGTCTAAATAGCAGAGATCAAACGAGAACCGATGAGAACAAATGAGAAAGCCAAATGAGACAGTTTGATAGAGGGCTGGATTTGCACACTTCTCCCGCCCTACGCGAGCTTGCCGATTATCTAGAGCGTTCAGGAAGTATCTTTTCGCCAAATGCAGCGCTGGAGTTTGCTATCCGGGAATGGATCGCCGCGCGTGAAGGTGGGGAAATTTCCCGCGATGTCGCCGTGATGTATCGCAGGCACGGAGGCTACCAATGGAAGTGCCTGTTTCTCGCGCACGGCAGCGAGCTACGCGTGTATCACAACGAGCGCTACCATTACGCCGAGGTCGATCGCGATGTGTTGATGTATCAGGGCCGGCCTGTATCGCCGCGCCAGTTCGTGCTGGCGGTGATGGGCGAGGCGCGGAATGCATGGCGCGAACTGTGGGTGCGCCGGCCTAGCGATGCGCGATGGAAAATGGCATCCGTGTTGCGACGCGAACTCGAATCGGGCCAGGCCCCACCCGAATCACCCGTCGGCGCCATGCGCGAAGTTGCCGCCGCGATGGCGCAAACGCTCACTACCGCGCAGACCATCGTAAAGCGTGTACAAGATTTCGCCGAGCCGAAGTTTGAACGGCGCGGCAGAGGTTTGCGGCGCAAGGACGACGTACTCGCTGACGATTATCAGCAGGATTAAAGACAGCAGGGCTAAAGATCAGCAGCGCTAAAGATCAGCAGGGCTAAAGATCAGCAGGGCTAAAGATCAGCAGGGCTAGAGATCAACAGGTGGAACGAGTGTCTGCAGCACCGCCCGCGCTTCCTGGGGAATCGGCACCGACTTGCCGCTCGGCCGGTGCACGTATACATGCACGAAATGCCCGGCAGCAGCCGGCATCGGCTCGTCGTTGCGGTACAGCGCGATCTCGTAGCGCACGCTGGAATTACCGAGCTTGGCCACGCGCACGCCAACATGCACGACGTCGGGAAAAGAAATGGAACTGAAGTAGGAACAACCGGTCTCGACGACGAAGCCGACGACCTCGTCCTCGTGGATGTCGAGCACGCCGCGGTCGATCAGGTAGCGATTGACCGCGGTATCGAAGAAACTGTAGTAGTTGACGTTGTTGACATGCCCGTAGCTGTCGTTGTCCATCCAGCGCGTCGGCAGGGCGACGATGTGGGGAAAGGCAGAGCGGGGCGTATCGCGCATCGTCAACGTTCCTGTTTCAGTGTGGCTGTCAGTGCTTGGTGTCGTCGGCCGGAGTCATGGCATCGGCTGCGATCGGCGTGGCGAACAGTTGCGCGCAATCGACCTTGTCGAAGGCGTAGTGCTTGCCGCAGAAATCGCAGTTGATGCCCAGTTCGCCCAGGTCGGCCAGCGCCGCGTCGACTTCCGGCTTGCCCAGCATCTTCAGCATGTTGCCCACTTTTTCGCGGGTGCAGGAGCAGTGGAACTGCGGATGCTGCGGGTCGAATACACGGATCGTCTCTTCCCAGAACAGGCGGTTCAGCAGGGTTTCGATACCGGTGCTCAGCAGTTCTTCCTGTTTCAGGGTGCCGCCCAGCATGACCGCGCGATTCCAGGTTTCCAGGTCTTCCTCTTCGGTCGCCTGTTTCACCTGGTCGTCCTTGCCGGTATGGCGCGGCAGCTTTTGCAGCAGCAAGCCGCGCGAGACCTTGTCGTCAGCCGCCAGCCACAGGCGCGTGTCCATCTGCTCGGAGCGCAGCATGTAGTTCTCGATGACGGTCGCCATGCTCTCGCCGTCGAGCGGCACGATGCCCTGGTAGGGCTGCTGGCCCGGCACCTTGTCGAGCGGGTCGAGCGTGATCACGAAGCGGCCCTGGCCGTTGGCGTTGAGCAGCTGGCGCAGGGTGGCGTCGTCCGGCACTTCCGCATCCGGGGCCAGCTTGGCGGTGGCGCGGATGCGCAGCTCGGCATCGCATTCGACCACCAGCAGGCGCACCGGACCGTCGCCGTGGATCTGCATCACGATCGAGCCGTTGAACTTCAGGTTCGCCGAGAGCAGGGCGGCTGCGGCTACCATTTCGCCCAGCAGGGAACGCACGGCTTTCGGGTAGCCGTGGCGGGCCTGGATCTCGCGCCAGGTGTCGGAAATCTCGACCAGCTCGCCGCGCACGGCGGCGTTGTCGAAGATGAATTTCTGCAGGGTGTCTTTGGTATCCGTTGTCGTCATTGTCTATCCGATTTGCTTGAGCTGCGCCTTGAACAATTGGCCACGCGCCACGTAACTGGCGGCATTGGCCTGCAGGCGCAGCAGGTCTTCTTCCGTGAGGGTGCGAACCGCCTTCGCAGGCGCACCGATGATGAGCGAGTTGTCGGGAAATTGCTTGCCTTCGGTAACCAGCGCGCCGGCACCGACCAGGCATCCCTTGCCGATTTTTGCGCCGTTCAGGATCACGGCCTGGATGCCGATCAGCGAGCCGTCGCCGACCGTGCAGCCATGCAGCATGGCCTGGTGGCCGACGGTCACGCCCTTGCCGAGCGTGAGCGGGTAGCCCATGTCGGTGTGCATCACCGTGCCTTCCTGCACGTTGCTGTTTTCGCCGATCGTGATCCGCTCGTTGTCGCCGCGGATCGTCACGCCGTACCACACCGAGGTATTCGCCTCGAGCGTGACTTTGCCGATCAGGTTGGCCGTGTCGGCAACAAACGCCGACGGGTCGATCTCGGGCGCATGCTCGCCCAGCTGGTAAATCGCCATGGATGTGCTCGCGGAAGGTTGTAGTACCGCTATTTTACGCCCTCGCGCCCGCCATCGTCCGACTTGCCCAATCTTTCGATCAGCCCACCAAATGGGGATGGCAGACAGGAATTCAACGGCATGCGTATAATCCGGGGATCGATCCGAACGACCGTACTATTTTTGACTGGCGACCCTATGAAACCATCCCGTTCCGAATTCCTTTCCGTGCGCGGCCTGCGCACCCACGTGCGTCACTGGGGCCGCGAAGGCGCGCCGAAGATTTTCATGGCGCATGGCTGGATGGACATGTCGGCCTCGTTCCAGTTCATCGCTGATTGCCTGGAGGGCGACTGGCACGTCATCGCCCACGACTGGCGCGGCTTCGGCCTGACCGAGCGGATCGGGACCGACACCTACTGGTTCCCCGACTACGTGGCCGATCTCGACTTCCTGCTCGACCATTACTCGCCGAGCGAGCCGGTCAACCTGCTCGGCCACAGCATGGGCGGCAACGCGGTCAGCCTGTACGCGGGCGTGCGTCCGCAGCGGGTGGCGAAGCTGATCAACCTGGAGGGCATCGGCTTGCAGGGTGGCGTGCCCGAGCAGGCACCGAAGCGCATGGCGCGCTGGCTCGACGAACTGAAGACGCCGCCGGTCATGCGCGGCTACGCCAGCCTGGAAGAGGTGGCGGCGCGCTTGAAGAAAACCAACCCGCGCCTGCCCGACGAGCGCGCCGCTTTCCTGGCCGAGCACTGGTCGGCGCGTAACGCGGCGGGGGAGTACGAGATCCTGGGCGACCCCGCGCACAAGATGAGCGGGCCGCTGTTGTACCACCTGGACGAGATGATCGCGATCTGGAAGAAGATCAGCGCGCCGGTGCTGTGGATCGAGGCGGCGGAAACGGACATGTGGCGCTGGATGGGCCCGCAGGACGGAATGCGCGCCGAAGTGGACAGCCGCCTGGCGCATATCGTGCCGGAGGCGGGGCACATGGTGCATCACGACCAGCCGCAGGT
>DAMABW010000085.1:0-13887 GCA_031999925.1 Massilia sp.
CAGCCCTTGGCTGTCTAGCAAACTAACCGTCCAACTTTACGGGGTCAGTTCACGACGCGGCGTTTTTTTGCCCGAAAAATGACACAAATGACGGTCCAATTGTAAATCAGTGATAATCTGCAACATTCGCAAGGCTGCCGTTACACATTCCATCGTCTGGCCCTGCTTTACCGCACGATCACCAGGACGACCATGACCGACACCGTCTCCACCTCTGGCGCTGCTCCCAGCGCGCCCATGTTGCTGCCTTTTCAGCGCCACGCCCTGTTCGTGGCGGTCGTCATCGCCGTCGCCACGCTGCTGCTGATGCCGACCGCGGCCGACAAGTGGCCTGCCATTCCGGCCTTCCTGCCGTCGTACCAGACCAGCATCATCGGCGCCTATACGGTGGCCGCCTATCTGCTCTACGGCTACTTCATGCAGACGCGTACCCACGCCGTGCTCTACCTCTGGGGCGGCTCGGTGTACACGGCGGTTATCCTGACGGCCCAGTTCCTGTCGGTACCGGGCGCCTTCATTCCCGGCGAGCGCCTGCTCGGCGGCGGGCAGACCACCAGCTGGCTGTGGTTCTACTGGCACCTGGGCGCGACCGGCATGCTGTTCTGCTACGCCCTGGCCGAGCTGCGCGCACCCGGCCGGCGCGTGAGCGACATCCGCGCCGCCTTCCTGCGCGCCCTGGGCTGGACCGGTGCCACCGTCGCCGTCACCCTGGCCTCGGTCACCCTGTTCGAGGCGCGGCTGCCGATTGTCGACATCGCCGGCGATTTCAACCGCATCACGCACAGCGGCTACGCGCCCTTCATCCAGGCCGTGATCATGGCGGCGCTGCTCATGATGTGGCGCGCCACGCGCTTCCGCACCCCAATCGCCGCCTGGATCGGCGTGGCCATGGTGGCGCTGGCCTTTGACAACCTGATCACGATGGCGGGCGGCACGCGCCTGTCGATCGGCTGGTACGTGGGGCGCCTGAATGCACTGCTGGCGGCGCTGGTCATGTTGGGCCTCTACCTGAAGGAAGTCAACCGCGTCTACCTGCGCGCCACCGAGCATGCGCGCCTGCTGGCCGAGGCCCACGCGCGCCTGGAAGGCGAGCACGGGCGCTTGCTGAGCATGTTCGAGCAGGCGCCGGGCTTTGTCGCGGTGCTGGGCGGGGACCATTGCCACCTGCAGATCGTGAACGCCGCCTTCCGCGAGCTGGTGGGGCCGCGTGAGCTGGCCGGCAAGCCGATCCGCAAGGCGCTGCCGGAGCTGGAAGGGCAGGGCTGGTTCGAGCTGGTGGACAAGGTCTGCGCCAGCGGCAAGCCGCACGTGGAAAACGGCATGAAGCTGAAGCTGCAGCGCGGCGACGGGCCGCCGCACGAGGTGATCATCGACGTGCTGTTCCAGCCCAACCTGGGCCCGGACGGCGAACTGGCCGGCGTCTTCATCCAGGGCCAGGACGTGACCGAGGAACACCTGGCGCGCCTCGAACTGGAGCGTTACCAGGGCCATCTGGAAAGCCTGGTGCAGGAGCGCACGCGCTCGCTGGAAGAAACCCAGAACGCGCTGATGCACTCGCAGAAGATGGAAGCGATGGGCAAGCTGACCGGCGGCGTGGCCCACGATTTCAACAACGTCCTGCACATCATCAACGGCAACCTCGACCTGATCAAGATGCTCGCCGCCGGCAACGCCAAGGTCGGCGAGCGCTGCCAGTCGGCGCAGACGGCGGTGCGCCGCGGCGCCAAGCTGTCTTCGCAATTGCTGGCGTTTGCGCGCAAGCAGCCGCTGCAGCCGAGCGCGCTCAAGCTGGAAGACGTGTTCGCGTCCATCGATTTGCTGCTCAAGCGCGCGGTGGGCGAGCGTATCGACATCCGCTTCGATAGCGCACCCGACGCCTGGAACGTGGAGGTCGACCCGCAGCAGCTGGAAAACGTGATCCTGAACCTGGCGCTGAACGCCAGCGACGCCATGCCGGAAGGCGGCACGCTGGCGGTAACGGTGGCTAACGTGGACGACGGCCCCGAGGGCGGAGAATTTGTGCGCCTGTCGTTCGCCGATACCGGCGCCGGCATGAGCGAAGAGGTCAAGGCGCGCGCCTTCGAACCCTTCTTCTCGACCAAGGGCGTGGGCAAGGGCACCGGCCTGGGCCTGAGTATGGCCTATGGCTTCGTCAAGCAAAGCGGCGGCCACATCGACATCGAGAGCGCGCCGGGCGCCGGCACCACGGTCCACATCCTGCTGCCGCGTACCGGTGCGGCGGCCAGCGCCCGCAAGACCGAACGTGCGGCCGAGGTCACCGGCGGCAGCGAGACCATCCTGGTGGTGGACGACGAACAGGACATCCGCGAGAACGTGAGCCTGATGCTGACCGGGCTCGGCTACCGCGTGCTGGCCGCCGCCAGCGCCGATGCCGCCGCCCGCCTGCTCGAAGGCGAAACGCACATCGACCTGCTGTTCACCGATGTGATCATGCCGGGCGCGATGAGCAGCCGCGAGCTGGCCGAGCGGGCCCGCGCGCGCCATCCCGGCATCAGGGTGCTATTCACCTCGGGCTATACCGAGGACGCGGTGATCCGCAACGACCGCCTCGACGAAGGCGTGAACCTGCTCAGCAAGCCGTATGCGCGCGAGGAACTGGCGGCGGCATTGCGCCGCCTGCTGGGCGCGGCCAGCAAGCCGGATGTGGAAGCCGAACCGGCGTGAGGCTCAGGGCCGGGCCAGCGGCCGCACGTAATCCAGCAAACTGACCAGGGTCTTGCCCGGTTCTTCCCACGGCACCATGTGCGCCGAATGCTCGAACCAGACCGCCTGTTTCGACGGCGCCTGCAGCTGCGCCAGCCAGTCCACGTTCGGCTGGGTAGGCGTGGTGTAGTCGTGGCGGCCAAGGAACATCACCACCGGAATCGGGAAGGTTTTGACCTGCGAGAAATCGACCTTCACGAATTCCGGCAGCAGGCGCCCGAGCGTGAACAGGCTGCCTTGGTCGATCGCCTTTACCTGGGCGTCGGTGTAGTCGGGCGAGAGCAGGGGGCCGCTGAAGTAATACGCCGAGTTGCTGCGGAAGGCGCTCAGGCCGCCGTAGTGCTGGGGCCACTTGCGGGCGACGATGATGCGCTCGCGCGTGATCGCTTGCGTGCCGGGATAGGGCGCGATCGAGGCCAGCTCCTTTAGCGCTTCCTCGTTCTTGTGCAGCTTCGCCTGCTCCACGGCGTACTCGTAGCTGATGCGCTCGTTTTCGCGGGTGCTGATCACCTGGCCGATGCCCACGTAGGCGTGAAACAGATCGGGGCGCTTCAGCGCCGCGCCCATGCCGACGACCGTGCCCCAGCTGTGGCCCATCAGGACCAGCTTGCGCTTGCCATAGCGCTTGCGCACATATTCGGCCACTTCGACGGAAACGTCGACATAGCGTTCGATGCGGATCGTCGGCGCCACCTTGTCCGGATCGGTTTCCAGCAAGGTCTTGCCGGCGCCGCGCTGGTCCCAGTGCACCACCGTAAAGTATTCCTCGATGGGGCGTTGGAATTCCCACATGGTGGGTGTGATCGGCGCCGCCGGGCCGCCGTGCACGAACAGGATGATGGGGTTGCTCCGGTCCTGGCCGCGCACGTTCAGCCACTGGTCGATGCCGCCGATCTGCGTCTTGTACGATTCCTGGATGCCGCTGGGTGCGGTGATGCGCTGCAGGTCGTCGATGGCGGCGCGGGCGCGGGCAAGGTGTTTCGCGTCGCCGGTTTCCTGGGCCAGGGCGGCAGGCTGGCAGGAGCAGGCAGGTGAGCAGGACGTTCTTCATGGGGCCTACGCAAAGAGCGAACAGTCGAGCGCACAGGATAAGCCTGTATTGGCGTCGGGCGGGCACGCTTGCGACGAGACGCTGATTCGCATGGGCGAGCGGTCATCGTGCTTTGCATCGCCTCAATGCGTGCAACTACCCCTCCGTTAGATTGGGCTGCTTACCCGACTCGACCGCAGGAGACCGCATGCTCAAACGTTATCTCATCGTGCTTGGCGCGCAAACGACATCTGGCGGCACGGTCAGGACCGCCACGTCCTTCATGTCGTACAAGGGCTTGCCTTATGCGCTGGAGGGAGACTTGATCGACTGTCCGGCCTGTGGGCAGCAAGGCAGTATCGAATGCGTGCCGCCACGTATCGATGCCGGTTACAACAGCAAGCAATATGCACTGGAACATGACTTGTGCGCATGCGGATGCAGCCCGCCGCCGCGCCTGATCGCGAACCAGCAGCACAACTGCCAGGTGTTTGACGACACTGGTTCAAGCGGCAATGCGCTGGACGCAGTGCTTGCCCACATGCAGGCCAGCGCCGGCAAGCGCGATGCCGCGCCGCTGCAACTGATCCGCGCATCGGACGACCAGCCATTTCGCAACCGGCATTACGTGCTCGAACTACCGGACAGGAAAATCGAGGGCGTGACCGATGCCGATGGCCAGACCCGGCCATTGAGCGGCGAAGAGCGCAACGCCCTGATTGCCTGGCATGTCGAAGGCGACGCCGAGGCCGGAGCCTGATCGGACCGAGGATACCTGCCATGGCCGATACGCCGTTTACCAGGCACGATACCGATGCAATTGCGCTGAACCGGAACATCATGCCCATACCGGAATGCAAGGTCTATCCAGGACTACGGGATGGGAAACGAACCGACTGCGTCCGCGTCAAGATACTCGACCCGGCGGCAGTCTGGCTGCGCTGCCAGCAGTAGGCTGAGCAGCAATATCCATCATGGAGGCGGCGTGTCATGAGCGCGAAATGGACCTGGCTGACTGTTGCGTTATCTGGCATCGCACTCACGGTATACCTGATGATTCCGCCGGAGCCGACCGTGCTGGTCGTCGATATCGATATGTCCTACGATGAGGTCGTGAAGCGTTCCAGCTATCCGGCACGCGCCCACGGAATGGCGCCAACGGCCGACACGGGATTTGCCACGATCGATGTTCGCGAGCCTGCCGTCATCATCAAGTTCGTCGATCCCCGCCATGGCTTCGAGCTGCCTCCAACGACGTTTGCTGCGCTTACTTTCGGCAAGTCCGTGCTCGAAACGATTTCGACGTCGCCCATGTTGAAGGCGCGCCGCTTTTCCGAAGCCGTGGAAATACTGGAACAAGTCCAGGCACGTTTCCAGGCTAGAGGATGGGTGCCTTGGGTAGGAAACCAGAACGGTTGGTATGACCTGTCGCCGGAGGGACGAAAGATACTCCATGCGGAATTGATGCGTTATTCTCAGAGCGACCAATTTTTGGACGTCCCCAAGCGCAATCTGCGGTCTCTGCTTCGCATCAAGTGCGTGGAAAACTGCGACGATCCGGACGACGCGCTCTACCTGGTCGACGTCGGAATCGGCAAGAAATCCTGGTATGCCTGGGATAGGCAATAAGCCATGAAAAAAGCCACGCGCCTTCCGGCAGCGTGGCTTCGTCTTACTGAACGGCCAGGATTACAGCGCGTTCATTTCCTTCAGCAGGTTGTCGGCCTTGTCCACGTGCTTCATGTTCCACAGGATGTAGCGCACGTCGACCTGGATGTCGCGGGTGTTGGCCGCGTTGAAGTCCCAGTCCGAGATGATCGAGTCCAGGGTGCCGTCGAAGGCCAGGCCGATCAGCTCGCCGCGCTTGTTCAGCGCTGCCGAACCCGAGTTGCCGCCGGTGATGTCCAGCGTGGCCAGGTAGTTGACCGGCACGGTCTTCAGCACAGGGTCGACGTACTTGCCGAAGTCCTTGGCCTTGATCGCGGCCAGCTGGGCTGCCGGTGCATTGAACTCGCCTTCGCCGGTGTTTTTCGCGACCACGCCCTTGACGGTGGTAAACGCGGTCCACGAACCGGTGCCGTCGGCGCCATGGTCGCGGCCCATGATCTTGCCGAAGGTGACGCGCAGGGTGCCGTTGGCGTCTGGGTAGACGGCCTGGCCCTTGCTGTTCATGTAGGCGATCTTGGCCTTCATGTAGCCGCCGTAGGCTTTCTGGATCTTGCCGGCGAGTTCTTCCTCTTTGGCTTCGTCCTTCAGGTCGGCGTCATACATGGCAACGGCTGCCTTGATGAAGCTGTCGTTGCTGGCCTTGAATTCGGCCGGCGATTTTTTCAGCCAGGTAACGCGCTCTTCCTTGTTGGCCAGTTTCGAACCGGCGTAGGCCTTGTCCAGGGCGGCTTTCAGTTCTTCCTGGCTCATGCCTGCGCGCAGGCCGAGGGCGTCGTTGAAGGCCTTGTCCTGCTCGGCGGCCGGCTGGGCCAGGTACTTGGTCAGGAAGTTCATGACCAGCGCCTTGTCGACCTTTTCGTCGTAGGTGCGGTCCTGGCCGGTGATCACCGAGGTGACGCGCGCCATGTCGCGTTCCTGGTAGCCCGACTTGCGCTGTGCGTCCGGCTTGGTGCGCTCGTTGGCCAGGCGGTACAGGCTGCGTGCCGAGCTCAGGAAGCGCGGCTGGGCGTAGCCCAGGTAGAAGCCTTGCTTGGTGTGGGCGTCGCGCTCGGCGATCAGCTTCTCGGCGGTATCGATGTCGGCGCCGAACTGCTTTTTACGCGCGGCGTCGCCGTTCACCCATGCCTTCAGGGCATTGTGTTCGGCGGTCTTGCGCTGCAGGAAGTCGCTCTCGCCGTACGAGGTCAGCATGCCCTTGCGGTTCTTGTAGTAGTTGTTCACGCCCGCGATCTGGCCGGCATACTTCAGCTTGGCGGCCGGGTCGTTCTTGGTTTCGCGTTCGATGATGGCCAGCACTTCACCCGAGGCTTGCACGAAGGCCGGGTAGTTCCAGTCGAAGGTGTACTGCACTTCCGACGGCAGGCGGTGGCGGTTGGTACGGCCAGGGTAGCCGGCGACCATGATGAAATCGCCTTCCTTCGAGCCTTCGGTGGCCAGTTTCAGGAAGTGCTTCGGCACGTAAGGGACGTTGTCGGCGGCGAAGTCGGCGGCCTTGCCGTCTTTCGAGACGTAGGCGCGGTAGAAGCCGTAGTCGCCGGTGTGGCGCGGCCACATCCAGTTGTCGGTGTCGCCACCGAATTTACCCACGCCCGACGGCGGCGCGTGCACCAGGCGCACGTCGCGGATTTCCAGCTGTTTCAGGCGGTAGAACTCGAGGCCGCCGTAGTAGCTGGCCACGGTGCAGCGGTAGCCCGGGGTCTTCTCGCAGGCGGCAACCATTTCCTTCTGGTTCTTTTCGATCGCGTCGATGCGCGCCTTGCCGTTCAGTTTGGCGACTTTCTTGTCGATGATCTGGTCGGTGACGTTGGTCACTTCTTCGGTCACGAAGACGCGGCTGCCCGGCGCGGCCGGCACTTCTTCGCCCAGGGTCTTGGCCAGGAAGCCGTTCGCCAGCAGGTCGCGCTCAGGGGTCGAGTTGACGGCGACGCTGTTGTACACGCAGTGGTGGTTGGTGATGACCAGGCCCTGCGGCGACACGAAGGAAGCCGAGCAACCGCCCAGGCTCACGATGGCGCCCATCGGGAATTCGGTCAGTTTGGTCAGGGTGGCCGGATCGAGTTCCAGGCCGGCGGCTTTCAGTTGCTGGGCTACTTGTGGCAGCTGCTGCGGCATCCACATGCCTTCGTCCGCTTGTGCGGCGAAGCTGGTCAGGATGGCGAGCGAGAGAAGGGTCTTTTTCATTCGCGTGTCAGGGATGGTTGATATCAGGAGCGTCCGGCTCCGCGGAGCACCCCGGAGTATGGGTACTCCACTGTTGCCTCGTCAACCAATATTTCCGTTTCGTGACACGCGGTCTTTACAGCTGCGACCCCAGCAGCGAGGCCGCTTCGCCGGCCAGTTTTTCCATCACCGGACGATTGCGCCAGGCCTCCAGTGTGATCGGGCGCGCGCGCTTCCAGTCGTCCTCGAAGACTTCCCGCTGGGACTTGGCAAAGGCCGGGTCGAGCAGGTTCAAATTCGCTTCGTCGTTGATGCTGAACGAGCGGTTGTCGAAGTTGGTGGAACCGACCGAGACCATCATGTCGTCGACGATCAGCGCTTTCACGTGGTACATGGTCGGCTGGAATTCGGCGATCTTGATGCCGGCTTCCAGCAACGGACCCCAGCGCTCGCGCGAGGCCACGCGCACGATGTCGGAATCGATGTCCTTGCCCGGTGTGATGATGCGCACGTCGACGCCGCGCTTGGCGGCCGCCACCAGGGCCTTGATCGCGAGTTCGTCCGGCACGAAATAGGAAGCCGACAGCAGGATCGACTGGCGCGCGGCGGTAATGGCCATCAGGTACATCAGGTGCATGCTGGCGCTGCCGCCGGTGGGCGAGCTGGAAAACATTTGCGCCGGAATCTCGCCGCGTGCCTGCAGCGGCGGGAAGTAATCGGGGCCGTCGAGGACGGTGCCGGTGGACTTGGTCCAGTTATCGGTGAACACGGCCTGCATCTGGCCGACCACCGGGCCTTCGACGCGGAAATGGGTATCGCGCCAGTGGTCCTCGTCCTGGGCGTTGCCGCGCCACTGGTCGGCGATGCCGACGCCGCCGGTAAAGCCGATTTGGCCGTCGACGATCAGGAGTTTGCGGTGGGTGCGGTTGTTCAGGCGCGCCAGTTTCCACCAGGCCGGCTTGTGGTAACGCTGCACCTGCACGCCGGCGTCGCGCATCGTTTTCAATGAATCGTCGTCCATCTTGATGCTGCCGACGAAGTCGAGCATCACGTGCACCTTCACGCCGGCGCGGGCGCGCTCGGCCAGGGCGTCGCGGAATTCGTGGCCGATGGTGCCGGACCAGTAGATATAGGTTTCGAAGGTGATGCTGGTTTTCGCCTTGCGGATGGCGTCGAGCATGGCCGGGAAGATCTGGTCGCCGTTCAACAGTACATCGACCTTGTTGCCCTCGATGATGGGCGGCCCCAGCAGCACACCCATCGAGCGCCGGAACTGGGCGTCGTGGATATCGTACTGGCGCGTCAGCTGGGTCTCGATCTGCTTTTCGCTCGGCATGAAGTTCAGGGCGAGGAAGCCGGCCAGCAGGGTGACGACGCTGGTGATCAGGACGATGGTAACGATTCTGGCGCGCATGGATACTCTTGGCGGAACGCAGATGACTTTGCAAAAAAAACCAACGCGTGAGGGCGTTGGTTTTTGCTAATGGTTGACCACTTTATTAGCGTACGCGGCCGCGGCGCAGCAGATTGACGATAGCCAGCAGGATGACAGCGCCCAGGAAGGAAACCAGCAGCGACGATACGCTGAAGTCGTCCGAATTGATGGTGCCCGAACCGAACAGCGGCGACAGCAGCCAGCCACCCAGGAAGGCGCCGACGATACCGACCACGACGTTCAGAATCATGCCTTGCTCGGCATCGGTCTTCATGACCATGCTTGCAAGCCAGCCCAGGATACCACCGACAACGATCCAGATAATGAATAGCATTTTTAGTTCCTCCTCATAGTGAAAAAACCTACCTGAGGCCAATTGTTTGAGTGGCCATGTGAAAAAGTCTACGGATTCCAACCGTAGCGGGTCGGTGCGGCAAGTAACGTTAGACGACGAATCTGTTGTGCGTGTTCCGGCGCCGGATTTGATGCCGCTTCGACCAGCGCTCGATGCGTGGTCTGATGTTGACCAAGAGGCGGTTAGTTGTCGCGGGGAATGTCCTGGACAGGGTGCGTCAGCGAACAGAAGTGGACAGCTCGGCAGGCATATCGTTCACGGACCGGCAACGCCCCACATTGGGGCGCGTTGC
Organism: Massilia sp.; assembly: GCA_031999925.1. Classification (GTDB taxonomy): domain Bacteria; phylum Pseudomonadota; class Gammaproteobacteria; order Burkholderiales; family Burkholderiaceae_D; genus Telluria. The sequence goes on from DAMABW010000085.1 coordinate 9,665, forward strand.
ACCCCGATTCCGCGTTAGACCCTTTCGAAAGGATTCATCATGAGCTACGACACCAACAACAACCAGCAGTCGCGCATGGTCACCGGCCTGTTCCCCGATCGTGCCAGCGCCGAGCGCGCCTATGGTTCGATTTCCGACCGCGGCTATGGCCGCGACGACGTCAACCTGATGATGTCGGATTCGACCCGCAAGACCCACTTCAGCGATACCGATACTGAACTGGGCAGCAAAGCGGCCGAAGGCGCCGGCATCGGCGCGGGCATCGGCGGCACCATCGGCGCCGTGCTGGCCGGTATCGCCGCGGTCGGCACCACGCTGGTACTGCCGGGTGTCGGCCTGGTCGTGGCCGGTCCGCTGGCGGCAGCCCTGGCCGGTGCCGGCGCGGGCGGCATTACCGGTGGCCTGATCGGTGCGCTGATCGGCGCCGGTATTCCGGAAGAGCGTGCCAAGCACTATGAAGAAGGCATCCATAACGGCGGCATCCTGATGGGCGTGAACGCCCGTTCCGATGAAGACGCTGCCCACATCCACCGCTCGTGGACCGAAAGCGGCGGCTCGCATGTGATCGGCGCCGGCGTCGGCGGCACCGCGGGCGCGCTGGTTGGCGCCGGTATCGGTGCGGCAGCCGGCCCGGTCGGCATGGTCGCCGGTGCGGCCATCGGCGCGGTCACCGGCGGCATCGCCGGCAAGGGCGCCGGTGAAGTCGTGAATCCAAAATCCGGCGACGACCTGGCCGAACACCACCTGGCCAAGGGCGTCGGCGCCAGCGCCGGTGCAGCCACCGGTGCCGCGATCGGCGCCGTCGGCGGCCCGATCGGCATGGCGGCCGGTGCCGTGGTTGGCGGCCTGGCGGGCGGCGCTGCCGGCCGTGGCGCGGGCGAAGTGGTGAATCCAAAAGCGACCGACGACCTGAACGACCATAACCTGGCGCAAGGCGTCGGCGGCGCCGGCGGCGCGGTGGCTGGCGCCACGGTGGGCGCGGTCGGCGGCCCGGTCGGCATGGCTGCCGGCGCCGTGATCGGCGGCCTGGCCGGCGGTGCAGCCGGCAAAGGCGTGGGCGAAGTGGCGAACTCGGCGCCTGGCGACGAGCTGCACGACCATAACCTGGCCAAGGGCGTGGGCGCCGGCGGCGGCGCGGCGGCTGGTGCAGCGGTGGGCGCCGTGGGCGGCCCGGTCGGCATGGTGGTGGGTGCGGGCGTTGGCGCCGCGGTCGGCGGCATGGCCGGCAAGGGCGTCGGCGGCCTGGTCAATCCAGCGCACGAAGACGACTACTGGCGCAACAACTACCAGAACCAGTCGCACTACACCCCTGGCTACACCTACGACGACTACGCACCGGCCTACGCGCTGGGCTACAACGGCAAGGGCCGCTACCCGGGCAGCTACGACCAGAACGAATCCTACCTGTCGGACGAATGGAACAGCAGCAAGGGTTCCTCGCGCCTGTCGTGGGACCACGCCAAGGTCGCCAGCCGCGCCGCATGGGACCGCGTCGAGCGCGCGATTCCGGGTGACTCGGACCGCGACGGCAAGTAATTAGCCGGACGTAAAAAAGCCCCGCTGCAGCGATGCAGCGGGGCTTTTTGTTTTATCACATCAATTACTGCTTGACCGCTTCCACCTGGATCGCCAGCTTCACTTCCGGCGAGAAGCGCGGCAGACCGAAGTTCACGCCGAAGTCGCTGCGCTGGAATGTGGCCGAGGCATCGGCGCCGCAGACTTCGCGTTTCAGCATCGGATGGTCGATGCACTTGAACTTGTTGATGGTCAGGGTCAGCGGTTTCGTGACGCCATGCAGGGTGAACTGGCCTTCGACAGCCACTGGGGTGTCGCCGTTGAAGCGCACTTTATTGCCCTTGAAGGTGGCGGTCGGGAACTGGGCGACGTCGAAGATGTCCGGCTTGCGTGCGTGCTCGTTCATCTTTTCATGGCCGAAGTCCACGCTGTTCATGTCCACGGTGATGTCGACGCTGCCGGTCTTGGCGGCGCGGTCGAGGGTGATGGTGCCATCGGTCTTGGTGAACTTGCCGCGCCAGACCGAAATGCCCATGTGGTCGGCTTCGAAGCTCGGGTAGGTGTGGCCCGGATCGATCTTGTAGGTATCGGCGGCGGCAAAGGCGAGGCTGGCGCTGGTGGCCAGGGTAGCGGCGACAAAGAACTTGAGTTTCATGTGTACATCCCTTGGTTGGCTTGGTGATTTACTGGCCCGCGGTGACGCGGAACTTGATGACAACTTCATCGGCGACCATGCTGGTGTCTTTCCACTCGCCTTCGCCGATATTAAAAGCCAGCCGCTTGATCGGCAACTGGCCTTCGAAAACCTGCTGCTTGCCTGCGGCCTTCACCGTGAGGGGAAAGGCGACATCGGCAGTCTTGCCCTTGATCGTCAGCTTGCCGGCAACATTCAGCTTGTCCGTGCCGGCCGGCTTGATCGACGTCGATACGAAGGTCGCTTTTGGGAACTGTGCGGTATTGAACCACTCTTTCTTGGCAACCTCGCGGTTATATTCCGGGTCGCCCAGGTCCATGCTGGCGGTGCCGATGTCGACCGTGGCCTTGGCGGCTTCCGGCTTGGCGGCGTCGTAGTCGATCTGGGCAGTAAACGTCTTGAATCTGGCTTCGACCGGCACGTTCATCTGCTTGAAGGTGGCCGAGACGCTGCTCTTTGCGAGATCGGTCTTCAGCGGCACGGCGTGGGCGGCGGCGCCCGACATCAGGGCAGCGGCGAGCAGGATGCGGAGGGGCTTCATTGGGAACTCCTTATTTTGAGAAGGGCAGCATGCGCTGCATCACGCCGTCGCGATCCAGCAGCAAATGCTTGAAGGCGGCCAGCACGTGGACGGCCACCAGCGCCGCCAGCAGGATGTTCAGCCAGTAGTGCAGGGCGCCGAGCGTGGGTTTGAGGGCAGCGTCGGCCTCGATCAGCGTCGGCAGCGGGAACAGGCCGAAATACACGACCGGCACGCCGGCCGCCAGGCTGTAGAAATATCCGGACAGGGGCACGGCGAACATCAACACGTAAAGCAGGGCGTGCAGGGAGTGGGCGACGGTGCGCTGCCAGGCCGGCATGTGGGCCGGGTAGGCCGGCGGGCGCGAGCGCAGGCGCCACAGCAGGCGCAGCGCGGCCAGGGCCAGCACTGTCACGCCAGCCCATTTGTGCCAGGAAAAGTAGCGCAGCTTGGTCGGCGTCAGGCCGGGAATGTCGGTCATCACCCAGCCGAGCGTGAAGGTGCCGATGATCAGGATGGCAATCAGCCAGTGCAGGGCGATGGCGACAGAGGAATAACGCTGCATGGTGATTGTCCGTATTCGTACTGGTTAGCATCAAACTATAACAAAAATGCCATGCCGGTGCTGGAGTCAATATAGTTTCTTTCTGTACACTAGGGAAGCCCTGATTGCTTCGATTGTTAAACGTGCACAGCCGTAGCGTCACAAAATGTAAAATCGAGACAAGCTTGAATTCATCAATCCGGACGCAGCCTCGTCGCACCGTGTAGAAGGACCCTATGCACCATTCCCCGTCGCCCTTGCGTCCGCGTGCGCCCATCTGCTTCCTTGTCGTGGCGCTGAGCGGGGCGGCGCCGGCCATCGGCGCGGACTTGTCCGCACCCGCCTTGCCACCGCAAGCCGATTTCGCCGACCTGAGCATCGAGGAGTTGGCGAACATCCAGGTCACTTCCGTCTCCCGGAAACCCGAGCGCCTGCAGGATGCGCCGGCCTCGGTCTTCGTGATCAGCCATGAAGACATCCGCCGCGCCGGCGCGCGCAGCCTGCCCGAGGCGCTGCGCCTGGCGCCCAACCTGCAGGTGGCGCAAACCAGCGGCTACGGCTATGCGATCAGCGCGCGCGGCCTGAACGGCAGCAACAACAGCGCGCCGAACAAGCTGCTGGTGATGATCGACGGCCGCTCGGTGTATGCGCCGCTGTTTTCCGGTGTGTTCTGGGACATGCAGGACGTGATGCTGGAAGATGTCGAGCGCATCGAAGTCATCAGCGGGCCGGGCGGCACGATGTGGGGCGTGAACGCGGTGAATGGCGTGATCAACATCACGACCCGCTCGGCCGCGGCGACTGCGGGCAGCCTGGCCGTGCTGGGCGTGGGCAACGATGGCGCCGACCTGGCATTCCGCCAGGGCGGCAAGCGCGGCGATGTCGGCTGGCGCGTCTACGGCAAGACGCTGCGCCGCTTCGCCGGCGAACTGGAAAACGGGGCGCGCGTG
>DAMABW010000086.1:0-13886 GCA_031999925.1 Massilia sp.
GTGGATGACGGCCGGCAGTGGCCTGATTCACGCCGAGATCTCGCCGCGCGAATTCCTGGAAACCGGCGGCCCGCTGGAGATCCTGCAGCTGTGGGTGAACCTGCCGCCGCACCTGAAGATGACCCAGCCGGCCTATACCGGCCTGCAGAAGGACCAGATTCCGGCGCTGTCGCTGGACGACGGCAAGGTCACCATGAACCTGATCGCGGGTAGCTGGGACGGCACGACCGGGCCGGTGGAGTCGCTCACCGGCGTCTTCATGAGCACGATTGAACTGCGCCCCGGCGCCAGCGTGCGCATCGGCGACATGGCGCGCCGCAGCGTCTTCCTGTACGTGGTGCGCGGCGCCGCCCAAGTCGGCAACTACGAAGACCGCGTCGGCGCCTTCCACTTGGTGGAGCTGAGCAGCGACGGCGACGAGATCCTGTTGTCCTCGGCCGAGGGCGCCCTGGTGCTGTTCGGGCACGCCGAGCCGATCGGCGCGCCGCTGGTGGCGCACGGCCCCTTCGTGATGAACACTCGGGCCGAGATCGAACAGGCGATCCGCGATTACCAGGCCGGGAAATTCGGTCCGCCGATGTAAAAGCCGGGTCAACGCAGCCGTGGCGCTGCGTTTGCGCGCCCTGCGCTAGAGTGAGCGGAACCCTTACTTTCGCGAGACCCGAGCATGCAAGCAGTTCCCGTTCCATTGGTGGCCACCACGCGTGGCTACCCCTCCACCGGCTACACGATCGAAAACGTGCATGCCGGTTCGGTCGCCGTCGTCGATGCCTCCGGGCGCCTGGTCGCCTGGGCCGGCGATCCGCACTACCAGACCTTTACCCGCTCGGCCCTGAAGCCCTTCCAGGCCCTTCCCTTCCTGCTGTCCGACGGCCCGAACAAGTTCGGCCTGGCCCAGGAAGAACTGGCGCTGCTGTGCGCCAGCCACTCCGGCGAAGAAAAACACCTGGCCGGTGTGCAGTCCATCCTCGGCAAGATCGGGCTCGATGCCGGGCACCTGGAATGCGGCTGCGGCGTTCCCCTCTACTACGACTTCGTGAACCTGCCGGCGCCGATCGACCGCCAGTGGACGCCGCTGCATCACAACTGCTCGGGCAAGCATAGCGGCTTCCTGGGCTGGTGCCGCCTGCACGGCGCGCCGACCGCCGGGTATGTGGACCCGGAGCACCCGCTGCAACGCGCGATCCGCGCCAGCCTGGCCGATGCCGTCGACCTGCCGGAATCCGCCATGCCAACCGGGATCGACGGCTGCTCGGCGCCGAACTACGCGCTGCCGCTGTCCAAACTCGCCCACCTGTATGCGCGCCTTGGGCAAGGCGGCCAGGACGCGACGCTGGGCAATGCCCTCGGCCCGCTGTTCGAGGCCATGACTGGTCGCCCCGACATGGTCTCGGGCACCGAGCACAGCGACCTGGTGATCATGACGGCCGGCGGCGGCGACTGGGTGGCCAAGGTCGGCGCCGACGCGGTGCAGGCCATCGGCATCCGCTCGGCCGGCATCGGCATCGCCATCAAGATCGCCGACGGTAACAACCGTGGCATGCACACGGTGACCTACAACGTGCTCGATCAACTCGGCCTGCTCGACGATGCCAAGCGCACCGTGCTGGAACGCTTCCGCCGCCCGGAAATCCACAACGCGCGCGGCACGCTGGCGGGCGATATCCGAACACTGTTTACGCTGCAGCGCGCCTGAGCCGTTCCCCGCCGTATCGTACGCGGGCAAGGGCGGATTCCGCTTTACGATCGATCCATCGCATCCGATGGAGTTTAACGATGTCCATTTTTCCCCTGTCCGCGGCGTGGCGTTCGCTGCGCGCCCTGGTTTTGCTGCCATTGCTGCCGCTGATGCTGTTGACCGGGTGCGCCACCGCGCTGTCGCAGGACGAGGCGCGCGCCGTGGCCGGCAAGACCTATGTCGTCACCGGCGCGTCCAGCGGCTTCGGACGCGGCGTCGCCCTCAAACTGGGCGCGATGCGCGCCAACGTGGTGCTGGCCGCGCGCCGCACGCAGGTGCTGGAAGAAGTCGCGGCCCAGGTACGCAGCGCTGGCGGCACGCCATTGGTGGTGACCACCGACGTCGCCAACCCGGACGATGTGGAGCGCCTGGCCGCCGCCACGGTACAGCGCTTCGGGCGCATCGACGTCTGGATCAACAATGCGGGCGTGGGCGCGATCGGCGAATTCGAGAAGATTCCCCTGGCCGACCATGCGCGCATCGTCGACGTCAACCTGAAGGGCGTGATCTACGGCAGCCACGTGGCGCTGCGCCAGTTCCGCCAGCAGGGCGGCGGCACGCTGGTGAACATCGGATCGGTCGAAAGCGAGATCCCGCTCGCCTACCATTCCACCTATGCCTCGACCAAGGCCGCGATCATGAGCCTGGGCCGCGCCCTGCGCGAAGAGCTGCGCCTGGGCGGGCAGCGTAACATCGCGATTGCCACCGTGCTGCCGTGGGCGGCCGATACGCCATTCTTCGACCATGCCGCCAACTACACCGGCCGCGCGCCGCGCATGGCGTGGATGGACGATCCGGACAAGGTGGCCGACATCATCGTGCGCGCCTCCGTGTATCCGCGCGAGGAAGTGCCGGCGGGGTGGAAGGCGCGCGGGGCCTACTGGTCGCACCGGACTGCGCCGGACGTGACCGAGCACTTGTCGGCGAATATCGCGCATGCGGAGCAGTTCGACAAGGCCGGGCCGGCGCAGAATGGGAGTAACGCGGTGCATCAGCCGACGGCGGGCGGGACCGGTGTCGACGGCGGCGTGCGGGCGCGGATGGAGCGGGAAGACGCAGCGCGTAAATCTAGCCCGTGACGCTAACCGTAGGGTGGGCACACCGTGCCCACGCGGAACGCGCCGCTATGTTGGCGTTGTTTTCGGCGGGCTAGCGGATCATTGCCAGCGTCTCCAGGTGATCATTCCGAGACGTTTCGACCTGCCGCCGATACCTCATCAATCAGCGCCATCACCATGCATCCTTCCGCGTGGGCACGGAGTGCCCACCCTACTCGATCATCCGCCGTATCATCCCCGCCAAGGGCTCCAGCACCGCATCGTCCTGCCAGTACGCGCTGTGCGACAGCGGATTCCAGCTCTTGAGCATCCAGTTCACCGCCCCCTGCCCCGCGTTGATCGCCCGGTCCTCCACCAGCACCCGGTAATTCTCCGACAGCGGCTGCAGCGGCCAGCCCAGCACGTCGTCCGGATCGTACAGGTTCAGCCAGTGAAAGATCGGCGTCGGCGGTGCGATCGGCTTGATGTGCATGTTCCGGTGCGCGGCCACGAAGATCGGGATATTGCAGCCGGTGGTCAGCAGCCCGCTGCAGGTGCCGCCGGCCAGGTACAGCTTCTCGCGCTCGCTCAGCACCCTGCCCACCGCCATGCGCGCCCAGCCATCGATGTCGCGCCACACGCCCGCCTCCACGCGCCCGCCGGCGCGCGCTTTCTGGGCATCGTACAGATAGCTCGATAGCACCTGGCAGCCCAGCGAATGCGCCAGGAACACCACCGGCATCGCGTGGCTCGCCGTGCAGGCGCCCAGCAGGTTGCGCGCGATCTCGCCCTGGGCCAGCTCGTACACCGAACCCGGAATCTCCTTGCGGTTTTCCAGCCCGGCGGCGTCGGCAAAGCCGAACAGCATGAACTTGCGCAGCTCGTCGTAATGCACCTTGCTCTGGCGGTCGACCCGGTTCCACACCAGTTGCTCGTTCTTTTGCAGGATGTCCTGGTAATACACCGAGTAACAGGCCAGGCGCTCGCGCAGGTCGGGGCCGAGGCGCGACCGCATCTGCCCGAACACCTCGGCCGCGTAGTTACGCGGCGTTTCGCCCATTCCGTGGACCGAGACGAGTGCGACAGTGGGCATGGCGGCCTCCTCTGGAAGAGTAAGAATTCGCCTAGTAATTGAAGCAAATTCCGATCACCAGCTTACCACTCCACGGCCGCGCACGCTCGTCGCACGACGGCGGTCCCGCCCTTTCACGCACCTGCCGCTTTACTCACAGATGTTGCTCATATTAAAATAGATAGCTACCTACTGAATACCTACCTAATCATGTCCCACCTACCGAATCCGGCGCTCACGCCGGCCGAGCGCTTCTCGATGGCGCTACACGCCACCGCGCGCGAGTGGCGCATCGCCATCGACAAGCGCCTGAAGGACCTGGGCGTCGGCCAGTCCGGCTGGATGACCATCGCCATGATCGCCAAGGCCAAGGAACCGCTGTCGCAGCGCGCCCTGGCCGATTTGCTCGGCATCGAAGGCCCGTCGATCGTCTCCATGCTCGACCGCCTGGAGCGCGACGGCCTGGTGCGGCGCGAACCTTCCCCGCTCGACCGCCGCGTCAAACTGGCCCACCTCACCGACGAAGGCCGCGCCCTGTACGCCAAGGTGCGCAAGGAAGCCGACGCCTTCCGCGCGGCCATGCTCGACGGCCTCGACCCGGCCACCCTGAACGCCGCCGCCGACCTGCTGGAAGGCCTGCGCGCCCGCATTGGAGAGGGTTTGTGAGCACGGTTGCAAGCGCCGCCGCAGTCCCGGAGACGCCGCTGAACCGGCGCATGATCACCATCTCGATCATGCTCGCCACCATCATCCAGGCGCTGGACGGGACGATCGCCAACGTCGCCCTGCCGCACATGCAGGGCAGCTTGTCGGCCTCGACCGACCAGATCACCTGGGTGCTGACTTCCTTCATCGTCGCCGCCGCGATCGCCACGCCGCTGAACGGCTGGCTGGTCGACCGCTTCGGCCTGAAGAAAGTCTTCCTGGTCTCGGTGGCCGGCTTCACGATCGCCTCGGTATTGTGCGGCGTGGCCGGTTCCTTGACCCAGATCGTCGCCGCGCGCGTGCTGCAGGGCGTGTTCGGCGCGGCCCTGGTGCCGCTGTCGCAGTCGGTCCTGCTCGACATCAATCCGAAGGAGAAGCATGGCTCGGCGATGGCGGTGTGGGGCATGGGCGTGATGATCGGCCCCATCCTCGGCCCGACGCTGGGCGGCTGGCTGACCGACAGCTACAACTGGCGCTGGGTCTTCTTCATCAACGTGCCGGTGGGCGCCCTCGCCTTCTACGGCATCTGGCGCTACATCCGCCCGACGCCGGCCCAGCGCCGGGTGAAGTTCGACATGTTCGGTTTTGTCACCCTCAGCCTGGCCATCGGCGCGCTGCAGATGCTGCTCGACCGCGGCGAGCAGAACGACTGGTTCCAGTCCGCCGAAACCTGGTTCGAGGCGGTGCTGCTGGCCCTGAGCCTGTCCTACTTCATCGCGCACACCCTGCTGCGCCCGGCCGGCCAGTCCTTCCTCGACTACCGCCTGCTGAAGAACCCGAACTACGTCACCGGCCTGTTCCTGATCTTCATCGTCGGCATGGTGCTGTTCGCCACGCGCGCGCTGATGCCGACCATGCTGCAGGGCCTGATGGGCTATCCGGCGGCGCTGGCCGGCCTGGTCACCGCGCCGTCGGGCCTGGGCACGATGCTGGCGATGCTGGTGGTCGGGCGCCTGACCGGCAAGGTCGACTTGCGCCTGCTGCTGGGCGCCGGCTTCGCGATTACCGCCTTCTCGCTGTGGCAGATGACCGGCTACACCCTGGTGATGTCGCAGTCCGACATCGTCTGGCCCGGCATCATCCAGGGCATCGGCCTGGGCCTGGTGTTCGTGCCGCTGTCGGCGGCGACCTTTGCCACGCTGTCGCCGCAGATGCGCGCCGAAGGCACGGCCCTGTATAGCCTGATCCGGAATATCGGTAGCAGCATCGGCATCGCCCTGGTGCAGACGCTCCTGGTGCGCAACACCAGCACCGTGCACGCGGAACTCGCAAGCCAGGTCCACAACGCCAATCCGGCGCTGCAGGACCCGTCCAGCGTCTACAACCTGGCCACCGACGCCGGCGCCGCCCTGATCAACAACGAGATCACGCGCCAGGCCTCGATGATCGCCTACGTAGACGACTACTGGCTGATGATGCTGCTGACTGCCGCCGTGATCCCGATGCTGCTCCTGATCCGCCCGCCCAAGCGCACCGATGCGCCGGCCGCGGTCGACCACGCCGCCCTCGATTAACCCATGACCCGTATAACAGTGCGACACTTTTCATTGACCTTATTTGCGGGCGCGGTGCTGACGCTTGCCGGCTGCGCCCACGTGCCGGTTGACCAAAGCACGGCCAAGGCGCCCGACTTCGCCCAGGCCCGGCATGCGGACACGATTGTCCTCGCACGCGACGCCTGGCCCGTCGAAACCTGGTGGCGCGACTACCGCGACAACCAGCTCGACGCGCTGATGGACAAGGCGCTTGCCGCCAGCCCCAGCCTGGCCGCGGCCCAGGCCCGCTTCGCCGTGGCCCAGGCCGTGGTGAAGTCCGAACAGGCCGCCGGCGGCGCCCAGGTCGGCGTCGGCGCTGGCCTGAACCGTCAGCGCTACTCGGCCAACGGCCTGTTCCCGGAACCGATCGGCGGCAGCTTCTATACCGATTCGACCCTGCAGGTACGCGCCAGCTACGACGTCGACTGGTGGGGCAAGCACCGCGCCCAGGTGGCCGCCGCCGTCGGCGAGGCGAATGCGAATGACGCCGAAGCGGCGCAGGCGCGCCAGGCCCTCACCACCCTGGTGGCCCAGTCCTATTTCCGCTTGCAGCTGCTGTGGGCGCGCGACGACAACCTGGCGGCGCTGGCCAAGGTGCAGCGCGCGCTGCTGGCCGACCGCAACGCGCGCCTGAAGCACGGCCTGGCCACTGTCGATGCCCAGCGCGGCGTCGAACTCGAACTGGGCCGCACGCTGGAGCAAAGCGAACTGCTGCGCACCCAGGCCGCGCGCGAACGCGAAATCCTGCGCGCGCTGGTTGCCGCCGGCCCGGACGACCTGGCCAACCTGGAACGCCAGCTGCCGCCGATGATGCCGGCCGCGCTGCCGCGCACCCTCGGCATCGAACTGCTGGCGCGGCGCCCGGATTTGCAGGCTGCACGCTGGCGCGTCGAAGCGGCGCTGGGCCGCGTGCGCGCCAGCGAAGCGGCGTTTTACCCGGACCTGAACCTGGCCGGTTCCTTTGGCCTGAACGCGATCTCGCTGGGTAAACTGCTGCGCGGCGCCAGCCGCACCATGCTGGGCGGCGTGACGCTGGAACTGCCGCTGTTCGACAGCGGCCGCCTGGAAGCGGGCCTCGGCGTGGCGCGTGCCGAACGCGACGCCCTGCTGGCGGAGTACAACGACGCCGTGCTGGCCGCCGTGCGCGACGTGGCGGCCGAAGGCGCCACGCTGCAAGGCATCGGCAACGAGATCGGCGCCCACGGCATGGCCGAACAGGCCGCCGCACGCCTGGCCGCCAGCGCTGAAACGCGGCTGAAGCGCGGCCTGGCCGAGCGCTCCTCCGTGCTCCAGGCCCAGCTCGAAACCCTGCGCCAGCGCGACGGCGCCCTGCAATTGCAGGACGCGCGCCTGCAGACCGAAGTGGCGCTGGTGCGCGCGCTCGGCGGCGGCTATCGCGCCCAGCCCATCGCCACCGCCGCAGCATCGGCATCGACCCAACAACATTGAAACCGCATCCATGACTACCGCAACCACTGTCAATCCGAACAAACGCAAGGCCGTCCTGCTGGGCATCACCGGCGTCTTTGCCATCGCCGGCATCGCCTACGGCGCCTATTACACCCTGGTGCTTTCGCAGCGCGTCGAGACCGACAACGCCTATGTGGGCGGCAACCTGGTCAACGTGTCGGCCCAGGTGGCCGGCAGCGTGGTCGAGATCCGCGCCGACGAAACCCAGCAGGTGCAGGCCGGCGCCGAGATCGTGCGCCTCGACCCGGCCGATGCCGAAGTCGCCCTGGCCCAGGCCGAGGCGCGCCTGGGCAGCGCCGTGCGCCAGCAGCGCGAACGCTATTCGAACGTCGACCAGCTGCTGGCCGTGGTCGAGCAGCGCAAGATCGCCCTGGCGACGGCGCAGGAAGACCTGGCGCGCCGTGCACCGCTGGCGGCCGAACAGGTGGTCTCGGGCGAAGACGTGGCGCATGCGCGCCGCGCGGTCGAGGATGCGCGCGCCGCACTCGACGTGGCCTTGAAACAGGTGTCGGCCGCGCGCGCCGGCCTGGCCGGGGTCGACGCCGCCCACCACCCGAGCGTGCTGGCGGCCAAGGCCGACTACACCCAGGCCTGGCTGGCCACGCGCCGCAACACCATCGTGGCGCCGGTGTCGGGCTATGTGGCCAAGCGCAGCGTGCAGGTCGGCAGCCGCATCGCGCCGGGCGCGCCGCTATTGTCGGTGGTACCGCTCGACCAGCTCTGGGTCGATGCCAACTTCAAGGAATCGGAACTGCGCGACATCCGCGTCGGCCAGCCGGTGAAGATCGAGGCCGACATGTACGGCGGCGCGGTCACCTTCCACGGCAAGGTGGTGGGCCTGGCCGCCGGCACCGGCAGCGCCTTCTCGCTGCTGCCGGCGCAGAACGCCAGCGGCAACTGGATCAAGGTGGTGCAGCGCGTGCCGGTACGGATCGCGCTCGACCCAGCGGAGCTGGCAAAGCACCCGCTGCGCGTGGGACTGTCGGCCACGGTCGATGTCGACATCAGCAAGAAGGATGGCACGGCCCTCGGTGCAGTGGCCGCCACGCCGGCGCATTACGCGACAAAGGCACTGGACCAGCCGTTGCAGCAGGCGCAGGTGGCGACCGATGCCATCGTCCAGCGTAATCTGGTTAACTGAGCTGGTGAACTGAGGCCCATCGTGACGGAACTGTTGCTGCCGCGCTACCTGGATGAGATCGCGCGTCTCGACCTCGCCGCGATCAACGCGCCGGCGCAGATTCCGCCCGCCTTTTTGCTGGCGCGCGAGGGGCGCTACAGCGTGCACTACATCCCCTTCGAGCACGTGAATACGCGGGCGCGGCTGGTCATCGTCGGCATCGCGCCGGGCTTCGTGCAGTGGAAGAATGCGATGCGCGAGGCGCAGCGGCAGCTGGCGGCGGGCGCGTCGATGGACGAGCTGCTGCGGGCGGCGCGTTTGACTGGCGCCTTCAGCGGCGCGATCCGGCCGAATTTCGTGGCGCTGCTGGATGCGATCGGGATGGGGCGTTGGCTTGGCATCGACAGCTGCGCGACCTTGTTCGATGTGGATGCGGACCTGGTGCACATCGGCGCCATCCTGCGCCATCCGGTCTTCGACGGCGAGAAGAACTACAGCGGCTCGCCGGGGATGGCGAAGGTGGCTTTCCTGCGCGAGCAGGTGCTGCGTTACTTTGCCGAGGAAGCGGCGCTGCTGCCGGATGCCTTGTATATCCCGATGGGCGCAAGCGTCGCCGAAGGGCTGGAGTGGCTGGCGGGCGAAGGCGTGATCCGGCGCGAGCGCATCTTGCATGGCTTGCCGCATCCGTCGGGGGCGAATGCGGAGCGGGTGGCCTACTTCCTAGGGCGCAAGGAGCGTGCGGCCTTGTCGGGGAAGACGAATGCGGATCAGCTGGATGCGGCGCGCGGCAGGTTGCTGGAGCAGATGGCGGGGTTGCTGTCGGCGCAGGCAGGTGGCTGATCGGCGTTGACGCGTGGGCACGGGGCGCCTAGCGCGGCCCGGCCCACCCTACATATGCTAGGGCCTGCGGCTTCGATTACCGTAGGGTGGGCGCCCCTGAGCCCACGCGTCTACGCACGCAAACCTGCACTATTACCTCACCAACGCAAACCGCTGCCGATACTCCCGCGGCGTCAACGCCGCCCACCGCTTGAACACCTTGCTGAACGTCGCCGCATCCTCATACCCGCAGCGCACCGTGATCTCTTCCAGCGACAACCCGGTCGTCTCCAGCAACGCCTTGGCCCGCTCCACCCGCAGCTGCTGCGCATACTGCACCGGACTCACACCCAGCGCCTCCTGGAAGCGCCGCAGTAGCGTGCGCTGGCTTAGCGCGCAATGCGCGGCCAGCTCCGCCATCGTCCACGGCCGGTCCAGCCGCGCATTCAGCCAGCGCCGTGCGCGTTCGATCGTCGGGTGCGCGCCCTGGGCCGCGATCGCGTCCGACACATACGGCGCCTGGCTCGCGCGGTGGGCGTCCATCACCAGGATCTTGGCGGTCAGCTGGCGCAGCTCCTCGCCGCCGAAATGCCCGACCAGCCACAGCGCCAGGTCCAGCGTCGAGCCGAAGCCGCCCGACGACACGAATGCCCCGTCCTCCACCACCAACGCATCGGCATCGAGCCGCACGTCGGGGAACTTGTGGCGGAACCAGCTCGACAGCCACCAACTGGTGGTGGCACGCCGCCCGTCGAGCAGGCCGGTACGCGCCACCAGGCTGGTGCTGGAACAGCTCGATACCAGCAGGCCTCCCCCTTCCGCGTAGGCCGCAATCGCCGCCTGTTCCGGCGCCAGGTTGTCGAGCACCTGCGACAGCTCGTGCGGCGCATCGTGGGCGACCGCCGGCACGATCAGGGCATTGATCTTCGCCTCCTCGAGCGGCGCCAGCGAAAACACCAGGCCATCGACCGCCAGCGACGATTCGCCCCGCGCGCCCAGCCACTCGCATTCGAAGCGGATGCGTTGCGCTGGAGGCCGGTAACCCGTCAAGGCGTTCGCGATGCGCAGCACGTCGAGCGGCACCACGGCGCTGCTGCGCAGGCAGCCGGGATAGGCCAGCACGCCGACGTGGATGGTCTTGGGCGGGTTCTTCATGTGGCGGATTACACCATAAGATTGTCGATTCCGCCAATGGCGGCGCAGGCACGGCGCTTCGATAATCGCTGCAGTCAACCACCTGGAGAATTCGATGTCCGCCTATCCCGCCTGGCCGGCTTTTGTTTGCGCCCTGCTCGCCCTGTTTGCCAAGACCACTGCCACCAGCGTGCTGCAAGTCGTCAGCCGCCTGCGCGCCCGCACCTTTCTGCTGCCCGAAGACGCCGCCATGCTGCGCGCGCGCCCCGTGCTTGAAGAAGCCGCGATCGTGCGGCGCTGCGCGGCCGTGTGGCGCAACGATGTCGAGAACCTGCCGCTGTTCCTGGTGCTGGCATTGAGCTGGATGCTCTCGGGTGCGGAGCCTGTCGAAGCCTGGCTGCTGTTCGGCCTGTACGTGGGCCTGCGCTGGCTGCATACCGGCGCCTATCTGGCGGGATTGCAGCCCTGGCGCGCCATCCTGTACCTGGGCAGCCTGGCCGTCTGCTGGACGATTGCCGTGCGCCTGGCCTGGCGCGTGCTGGCTGCTTGAAGCGCCCGTCAGCGCGATGGCAGCCGGCCGAGGAAACGCTGCTCGGCCAGGCCGTGCACGCCGGGCGCCATTTCGACGATGCCGTCAGCTCCCGGCAGGTACAGCGTGCCAACATCCGCGCCGCCGAATACCGGCCAGCCCGCGCAAGCCATCTCCAGGCGTACCGAGCGCCGGCTGCTGCCGTCCGCCGCGATGCGGTGCAGCTGCATGGCGCCCCGGCGTGCGGTCCACAGGCCGCCTTCGGCATCGACCGCTGATCCATCCCCGGCGCCTGCATCGACGAATAGCCGCGGCCGCGTGATCTCGCCGGAACAGGGATGGTAGTCGCAGCAGCGGATCGCCTCTTGCGCAGCGTCCGCGTAATACAGGGTGCGTCCGTTCGGACTGAAGCAGATGCTGCCGGCGACGCCGACGTCCTCCAACGGCAGCCGTTCGAGCGACAGGTCGTGGTTCAGGCGCCAGAAGGCGCCGCGCGCGTTCTTTCCGATACCGGCGCTGCCGAACACGAAGCGGCCCTGGCGGTCGCAGCGTCCATCGCTCGGCAACGTGGAGGACGCCACCTCACAGATCCGCGCAGGCAGTCCGGTAGTGAGGTCGAGGAAGGCCAGCCGCGATGCGAGCGCCAGCAGCAGCCGCTCACGGCTCGCGGTAAGCGCGAAGCAGCACAGCGGTTCGGGCATGCGCCAGGATTGGCGCTGTCCCGTTGCCGGCGTCCACGCCCACAGCTGCATGCCCCCGCCATCGGTCCGGAACAGGCGCCCGGTGCGGTCACACCAGATGGCATACCCGCCCGGCGCCCGCATGGCGCGTTACTCCACCGAGAAGCGGAAGCGCGATTCGGTTTCGTACACCTCGCCCGGCCGCAGGATCGTGTTCGGAAAGGCCGGCTGGTTCGGCGAATCCGGGAAGTGCTGGGGTTCGAGGGCGAAGCCGCTGCGGTGGCCGTAGGTCTGGCCCTTGCCGCTCAGGGAGCCGTCGAGGAAGTTCCCGCTGTAGAACTGCACGCCCGGTTCCTGGGTGATCAGTTCCAGCACGCGGCCCGATTGCGGGTCGACCACGCGCGCGGCCACGCGCATCGCGTTTTCCAGCGGCTTGTTCAGGACGAAGCAATGGTCGTAGCCGCCGCCGTGGCGCAGCTGTTCGTCGTCTGCATCGATGCGTTCGCCAATGGCGCGCGCTGTGCGAAAGTCGAAGGGCGTGCCGTCGACCGGGGCCAGTGCGCCGAAGGGAATCAGGTCGGCGTCGATGGCGATGAAGGCATCGGCGTCGATGGCGATGCGGTGCTCGAGGATGGAGCCGCCGCCGGCCAGGTTGAAGTAGCTGTGCTGGGTCAGGTTGACCGGGGTGGCGCGGTCGGTCACGGCGTGGAAGTGCACGGCGAGTTCGTTGTCCTCGTCGAGGCTGTAGCGCACGGTGGCGTCCAGGTTGCCGGGGTAGCCCTGCTCGCCGTCAAGGCTGCGGTAGGTGAGCACCAGTTCCTGCCCCTCGATGCGGGACTGCCACTTGACGCGGTCGAAGCCGGGGACGCCGCCGTGCAGGTGGTTCTTGCCGTTGTTGACCGGGAGCGCGTATTCCTGGCCGTCGAGGGTGAAGCGGCCGCCGGCGATGCGGTTGCCGTAGCGGCCGATCAGGGCGCCGAAATACGGGCTGTCGCCGAGGTAGGGCGCCAATGTGTCGAAGCCGAGGGCGACGTCCGCGAATACGCCGTCGCGGTCGGGGACGTGGATCTCGGTGATGATGCCGCCGAGGTCGAGGATTTTCACCGTCATGCCGGCGGCGTTGGTCAGGGTGAAGACGCTGACTTCTTCGCCGTTGGGGAGGGTGCCGAAGGAGGCTTGCTGGATGGGGGCGTGCACGGGGATCGGATCCTGTGGTGATGGTGGATCGATCCTAGCATGGAGCTGGCGGGGGATTGCGCAGCTTTGCCTTTGGGTAATGCAGGGCTGCGGGTATGACGTAGGGTGGGTTCTCGAACCACCTGGCTGTACTGGCGCCTGGCGCGGCGCACTCCACGAAAACCGGGCAGTGGCGGGGGCCGGGGTTATGCAGGCTGTGCAGTGGTGGGTTCGAGAACCCACCCTACCGTTCTGATTCCTTCCCAGGAATCAGAACTCTTCCCAATCGCCTTCGGTGCTGACCTTGGCGGACTGCTTGGCCGCGGTCTTGCGCGCTGCGGGTGCGGCCGGGCGGGCGGCGGGCTTGGCCAAGGCGGGGCGTGCGGGCGCTGGGCGAACCGCTGGCTGCACGGACGCCTGGACCGGCGCCGCTGCCGAACCGTCGATGCGGAACACGCTCACCGCTTCCGCCAGCTTCGCGGTCTGCTCCTGCATCGAGGCCGATGCGGCCGCCGCCTGTTCGACCAGCGCGGCGTTCTGCTGGGTCACCTGGTCCATCTGGGCCACGGCTTCGTTGATCTGCTCGATGCCGGCGGTCTGCTCGCTGCTGGCGGCGGTGATTTCGCTCATGATGTCGGTCACGCGGCGCACGCTGTCGACGATCTCGCTCATGGTGGCGCCGGCGTCGTTCACCAGCTTGCTGCCCGCTGCCACGGCGTCGGTCGAGTCGCCGATCAGGCCCTTGATCTCCTTGGCGGCGGCGGCCGAGCGCTGGGCCAGGTTGCGCACTTCGGTGGCGACCACGGCAAAGCCCCTGCCCTGTTCGCCGGCGCGCGCCGCTTCCACGGCGGCGTTCAGCGCCAGGATGTTG
>DAMABW010000087.1:0-13873 GCA_031999925.1 Massilia sp.
GCGACCACGGCTGCGAATACATGACCGGCGGCACCGTCGTGGTGCTGGGCGACACTGGCCGCAACTTCGCAGCTGGCATGTCGGGCGGCGTGGCCTATGTCTACGACCCGAAGAACGAATTCGAGAGCCGCTGCAATACGACCATGGTGAACCTCGAGCGCGTGGTGTCGACGAAAGAGCAGGGCGACGTCTCCGGCTGGCACAGCCAGACCCGCAACGGCGAGCGCGAGTCGGACGAAGTGATCCTGCGCCGCCTGATCGAGCGTCACTTCAAGCACACCGGCTCGACGCGTGCCCGCAATTTGCTCGACGACTGGGCCAACAGCCGCGCCAAGTTCGTGAAGGTCTTCCCGACCGACTACAAACGCGCGCTCGAAGAGATGCACAACAGCAGCATGGAAGAAGCCAACGACAAGATCGAACTCGCGGCGTAAGAGCGAACGGCTCGTAATTCAGGCCCCCAGCCTGAATTACTCCACGCATTCAAACATGGCGTGCTCTGCCGCGCAGACGACCGGAGCGTGAATCCGGCATCGAATAAAGGAACAGCAACATGGGCAAAATCACTGGCTTCATGGAATTTCAACGGCAGGAAGAGCAATACCTCGAGCCCGCCGCACGCATCAAGAACTACAAGGAATTCGTTCTCACCCTGACCGACCCGCAAGCCAAGGTGCAGGGCGCCCGCTGCATGGACTGCGGCATCCCCTTCTGCAACACTGGCTGCCCGGTCAACAACCAGATCCCCGACTGGAACGACCTGGTCTACCACGGCAACTACCGCGGCGCCATCGACAACCTGCACTCGACGAATAACTTCCCCGAGGTCACCGGCCGCATCTGCCCGGCGCCTTGCGAAGCCTCGTGCACGTTGAACATCAACAACGACCCGGTCGGCATCAAGTCGATCGAGCGCAAGATCGCCGACACCGCCTGGGAGCACGGCTGGGTCGTGCCGCAGCCGCCCGCGCACAAGACCGGCAAGAAAGTCGCCGTGGTCGGTTCCGGCCCCGCCGGCCTGGCCGCCGCCCAGCAGCTGGCACGCGCCGGCCACGACGTCACCGTGTTCGAGAAGAGCGACCGCATCGGCGGCCTGCTGCGCTACGGCATCCCCGACTTCAAGATGGAAAAGACCCTGATTGACCGCCGCGTGGAACAGATGCAGGCCGAGGGCGTCACCTTCCGCACCAGCGTCCTGATCGGCAAGGACTTCCCGGCCGCCGTCAGCAACATGGCGCGCGACACCATCTTCCCTGAAGACCTGGCGGCCGAATTCGACGCCGTGGTCATGGCCGGCGGCGCCGAGCAACCGCGCGACCTGCCGGTGCCGGGCCGCGAACTGAAGGGCGTCCATTTCGCCATGGACTTCCTGCCCCAGCAAAACCGGGTAAACGCCGGCGATAAACTGAAGGACCAGATCAAGGCCACCGGCAAGCATGTGGTCGTGATCGGCGGCGGCGACACCGGTTCCGACTGCGTCGGTACCTCGAACCGCCACGGCGCCAGCTCGATCGCCCAGTTCGAACTGATGCCGATGCCGCCGGAACAGGAAAACAAACCCCTGGTCTGGCCCTACTGGCCAACCAAGCTGCGCACCTCGTCCTCGCACGAAGAGGGCTGCGAGCGCGATTTCGCTGTCGCCACCAAGCGCTTCGAGGGCAAGAATGGCAAGCTGGAAAAACTGGTGGCCTGCCACGTCGAGTGGAAGGATGGCAAGATGATCGAAGTGCCGGATTCGGAATTCGAGATGAAAGCCGACCTCGTCTTCCTGGCGATGGGCTTCGTCTCGCCGGTGCAGCAGGTGCTGGATGCCTTTGGTGTGCAAAAAGATGCACGCGGCAATACCAAGGCTAGCGTCGAGGGCGAGGCAGCCTATCAAACGTCGGTGCCGAAGGTGTTCGTTGCCGGCGACATGCGCCGCGGCCAGTCGCTGGTGGTGTGGGCCATCCGCGAAGGGCGCCAGTGCGCGCGAGCGGTGGATGAATTCTTGATGGGTTCGTCCGTCTTGCCGCGCTAAGCAAGGCAGCAAATAAAAAAGGCACAGCGCACGCTGTGCCTTTTTTGCTTGATTTGACTCCTGCAGCGTTTGGTTTATCGCACCGACAATGCCGCCTGCTTGTTGCGTTGCGCTTCGTCGAACACCCTGGCCAGTGCACGGTCGCGGTCGGTGCTGCTATCCATGCTGCTGAGTACGACCCGGTCGCCGCCCACGCCCGGCTGGAAGCGCAGCGTGATCGAACGGTCGCGCGTGCTGAAGGTATCGGCGCCGGTTGCCAGCAATTCGCGCTGGTCATGCTTGCCAAGCACCGCATACAGGCGGCCATTCGATTCGGCAAGCCTGACACGGTGTCCATTCGACAGTTGGTAGTCGCCTTGGACCTGGGACATCGTTTCCGTGCTGATGGGTTGGAACACCGGGTGGGCCGGGGGCGCGGCATTGGCGGTGGCGGCGGCAAACAGGACGAAGGCACAGGCAAGGAGACGCTGAGAACGCATGGGATACTCCTGATATTGTGTTACCGCACCGACCTGGCACGGCAGCGTTGAATGATCACGCATAATTATTATTTCTCATAGGAACTATTTTGGCCTTGAGGATGCCCAAGCCTCAAGAGTTTCTATCTCGTCTACTTGAACCAAACCATTTCGTCACCATAACGGTGAGCAGGACTCAAAAAGGCAATGTCCGCTGAAGTACCCATGGCCTGCCTGGCATCAAGACAAATTGCAATGAAACAACAAATCGAAATGTTGTTATATATGCATATGTGAGAAAAAACAATTACTTACAACATTAAATAGCTGACTCTTGGGTTATTTGTGTTGTAATTGCGCGTCGCAAGTCCGGTGGAAACCGAGGGGCCTCAAGCAGCGGTTGCCGTTTCTGCACTACAATATGGGATTCCCCAAATCCAATTACCCCCTGTGTCTAACCTTGTAGAAATACGTGATCTCGAGTTCGGCTACGGCGACCGCAAGATCCTGTCGAACCTGCGCATGGACTTCCCGCGCGGCAAGCTTATTGCCGTCATGGGCGGGTCCGGCTGCGGCAAGACCACGGTGCTGCGCCTGATCGGCGGACAAATCCGTCCGCAGCGCGGCCAGGTGCGGGTCGGTGGCGAGGTCGTGCACGAGTTGCGCACGGACGGGCTGTACCGCTTGCGCCGCCGCATGGGCATGCTGTTCCAGTTCGGCGCCCTGTTTACCGACCTCAGCATCTTCGACAACGTCGCCTTCCCGCTGCGCGAACACACCGACTTGTCGGAAGAGTTGATCCGCGATTTGGTGCTGATGAAGCTCAATGCCGTTGGACTGCGCAATGCCCATAAACTCAAGCCGGGCGAGATTTCCGGCGGCATGGCGCGCCGCGTCGCCGTTGCGCGCGCAATTGCGCTCGACCCCGAACTGATCATGTACGACGAGCCCTTTGCCGGCCTCGATCCGATCTCGATGGGCGTCACTGCCAACCTGATCCGCAACCTGAACGACGCGCTCGGCTCGACCTCGATCCTGGTCTCGCACGATGTGAAGGAAACCTTCGCCATCGCCGACTACGTGTATTTCATGTCGGCCGGCAAGATCGTGGCGGAAGGCACGCCCGAAGAGCTGCGCGTCTCGACCGACCCATACGTGAAGCAGTTCGTGAACGCCGAACCGGATGGCCCGGTGCCCTTCCATTATCCCGGCAAGACGCTGTCCGACGACCTGGGCCTGGGAGCGAAGCGATGATCCGTTTCCTGGAAGCGGCCGGCCGCACCGCGCGCGAAGGCGTCGAAGCCCTGGGCTTCGCCACGCGCGCCTTTTTCAATTTGCTGCGTTTTTCGCCGGGGGCGTTCCGCCGTCCATCGCTGATTTCCGAGCAAGTCCACTTCATCGGCAATTACTCGCTCGTCATCACCATTGTCTCCGGCCTGTTCGTCGGCCTGGTGCTGGGCCTGCAGTTCTACGTCAACCTGATCCAGTTCGGCGCCGAAGAAAAGCTCGGTTCGCTGACGGCCCTGTCGCTGATCCGCGAACTCGGCCCGGTAGTGACCGCGCTGCTGTTCGCGGGCCGTGCCGGCACCTCGCTGACGGCCGAGATCGGCCTGATGAAAGCGGGCGAGCAACTGTCAGCCATGGAAATGATGGCAGTCAACCCGGTGCAGCGCGTCCTCGCGCCGCGCTTCTGGGGCGGCGTCATTGCCATGCCGGTGCTGGCCGCCGTGTTCTCGGCGGTTGGCATCATGGGCAGTTACCTCGTTGCCGTGAAATTGCTCAGCCTCGACGAAGGCGCGTTCTGGTCCCAGATGCAGGCTGGCGTCGATGTCAACCGTGACGTGGTCAGCAGCATTATCAAGAGCTTCGTGTTCGGTATTGCCGTGACGTTCACCGCGCTGTTCCAGGGGTACAACGCCAAGCCGACGCCGGCCGACGTGGCCCGCGCCACCACCCGCACCGTCGTGATCGCGTCGCTGCTGGTACTGGGCCTGGACTTCGTCATGACCGCGCTGATGTTCACGCAGTGATGCGCAAAAAATAGCAAAAAAATTTAGCTGTAACTAACTCGACAAATAACTCAACGATTCAATTCGTTTCGTTTGGCCGCGCACAGATGGCCTGACTACTAGGAATTACTATGCACCGTAAAATCATCGACGTCTGGGTCGGCCTCTTCGTTCTGCTGGGCGCGGCCGCTGTCCTGTTCCTGGCTCTCCAGGCCGGTAACATGAGCTCGCTTTCCTTTACCGATACCTATGTCGTGACAGGGAAATTCGACAACATCGGTGGCTTGAAACCGCAGGCGCCAGTCAAGAGCGCCGGTGTCGTGGTGGGTCGCGTTGGCGACATCAGCTTCGACGATAAAACGTTCCAGGCGAATGTGACCCTGGATCTGGACGAAAACTATCAGTTCCCGAAAGATTCGTCGCTCAAGATTTTGACCGCAGGCTTGTTGGGCGAGCAATACATTGGCATCGAACCGGGCGGCGACACCAAGAACCTCGTCGACGGCGATCGAATCAACCGTACGCAATCGGCCACCGTGCTGGAAGACCTGATCAATCAGTTCATCTACAGCAAGGCCGCCGAAGGAAAGGATGGCAGTGAATGAAAAGCAATAAGATGAGCACCCTGCCACGACTGAGTGGCCTGGCCCTGGCGGTCGCCGCCTGCGCCGTGTTGTCGGGCTGCGCCACCTCGGCCAACCCGCAAGATCCGTTCGAGAAGTTCAACCGGGCGAGCTTCGCGTTCAACGACACGGTCGACCGCACGGTCCTGAAGCCGGTTGCCACCGGCTACAAGAACGTTACCCCGGGCTTCGTCCAGACCGGCGTCGGCAACTTCTTCGGCAATTTGTCGGATGCCTGGAGCGCCGTCAACAACCTGCTGCAGGGTAAAGGCGAAGCCGGCATGACCGACGTCACCCGCGTCGCACTGAACTCGACCTTCGGCATCCTCGGCCTGCTCGACATCGCCTCGGAAGCCGGTTTGCAGAAACACAACGAAGACTTCGGCCAGACCCTCGGTTATTGGGGTGTGCCGTCAGGTCCCTTCTTGATGTTGCCGTTGTTGGGCCCATCTACGGTACGTGACACCACCGCCTTGCCGGCGGACCGCTGGGGCGATCCATGGAAACGCAAGGATCCGCACAACTGGCGCAACATCGGCAGCGGTGTCCGTGTGATCGACCAGCGTGCTTCGCTGCTGGACGCATCGAACCTGCTGGAAGAAGCCGCGCTCGACCGTTACGAGTTCCTGCGCGACGGTTACCTGCAGCGCCGCCAGAGCCAGGTGTACGACGGCAACGTGCCGCGTGCGGCGGCCGAAGACGACGGCGACGAAGCGCCGACCTCGAGCAGCCAGGTGGTGCCGCTGCCGGCATCGCCGGCGCCGGCCGAGCCTGCCGCGGCGGAAACGCCCGCGAAGACGCAGTAATCGCTGCGCAGTCATGACTGCGCAGTAATGACTGCGCAGTAATGACTGAGTAAGTACCCATGGAACCGGCTGCCGCCCCGCTTGACGCGGCGCCCCAGCCGGAACCTACAACGAACAGAAAAGAGAGAGCCCATGAAACCCATCGCCCACCTCATCGCCACCGTTGCTTCCGTCGCCTTTGCCACCAGCGTCATCGCTGCGCCGGCGCCTGCCACCAACGAAGCGCCGGACGTGCTGGTCAAGCGTATCAGCGCCGAAGTCATCGACACCGTGAAGTCCGACAAGGACATCCAGGCCGGTAACCGCAACAAGATCATGGACCTGGTCAACTCGAAGATCCTGCCGTACGTGGATGCCGAGAAAATGACCGCCCAGGCAGCCGGCCGCTTCTGGCGCCAGGCCACCCCGGAACAGCAAAAGCGCCTGTCGGAAGAATTCCGCACGCTGCTGGTCTACACCTACTCGGGCGCGCTGTCGACGATCAAGAATGAAACCGTCGAGTTCAAGCCGATGCGCTCGAGCCCGACCGACACCGACGTCGAAGTCCGTTCGCAGGTGAACGTGTCGCGCGGCGAGCCGATCACGCTGAACTATCGCCTGGCCAAGGGCGACGGCGGCTGGAAGATCTACGACATCAACGTGCTGGGCGCCTGGCTGGTGGAAACCTACAAGGGCACCTTCACCGCCGAGATCAACAAGTCCGGCATCGATGGCCTGATCAACCGCCTGGCCGAACGCAACAAGCAGCTGGCCAGCAAGCCGCTGAACACGCCGAAGAAATAATGGCCGAAGCAAATCCTATGTTGTCACTCGACGCCCTGACCTTCGAGACCGCCGATGCGGCCCTGGAGCAGGGCATCGCCGCGATCCGCGCCGGCGAGACCGTGTTCGACCTCGGCGGCGTGCGCGCCGCCGATTCCTCGGGCGTGGCCCTGCTGCTGGCCTGGCAACGCCGCGCACGCGATGCGGGCCGGAAGCTCACGTTCATCAATGTGCCGGCGAATATCGATGCGCTGGCCAATTTGTATGGGCTGGATGGGGTGCTGGAGCGGTCCTGACCGATGAAGGCCGCGGACGTCGAATTCGTTCGCGAACGGTGAACGCGTAGGGTGGGCACTCCGTGCCCACGCGTGAAGCGTGCAGGCCTGCGGCTCATCCCATGGGGGCGTTTCGATAGCGCCCATTTTGGCCCATGCGTTATCGACTCTCTTCCGGAGCCTGATCGGCTTTCTCGCGGTAACTCTGCCACATGCGTCGCCGATGACGCGACGTTCCGCGTGGGCACGGAGTGCCCACCCCACGGTCACCAGCTGCGGCAATGTTTCCTATAAAGCCTGCATTCTTGGCTTCTCATTCCCCCAAGCTCTTGCATTTCCGATTTCCCCTATAATGGGTCGTTTCCCCGCTCGGCTCGCGCGCGTCCTGCGCCACGGCCACTCCCAAGAACAATGACAGCGATCCAGATTAGCAGCGTCGAGAAAAGCTACAAGGGCTTCAAGGCCCTCAAGGGCGTTTCCCTGAACATCGAGCAAGGCGAGTTCTTCGGCCTGCTCGGCCCGAACGGTGCCGGCAAGACGACCCTGATTTCCACCATCGCCGGCCTGATCCGGCCCGACGTCGGCAGCGTGAAAATCCACGGCCACGACGTCGTCACCGACTTCCGCAATGCGCGCAAGAACCTCGGCGTGGTGCCCCAGGAACTGGTGTTCGACCCCTTCTTCACCGTGCGCGAAACCCTGCGCCTGCAGTCGGGCTACTACGGCATCAAGAACAACGATGGCTGGATCGACGAGATCATGCACAACCTCGATCTCACGAACAAAGCCGACGTCAACATGCGCGCCCTGTCCGGCGGCATGAAGCGCCGTGTGCTGGTGGCGCAAGCCCTGGTGCACAAGCCGCCCGTCATCGTGCTGGACGAGCCGACCGCCGGTGTCGACGTCGAGCTGCGCCAGACCCTGTGGAAATTCATTTCGCGCCTGAACCGTGAAGGCCACACCGTCGTGCTCACTACCCATTACCTGGAAGAAGCCGAGGCCATGTGCCAGCGCGTCGCCATGCTGAAACTCGGCGAAGTGGTGGCGCTCGACAGCATGCAGGGCCTGCTGCGCCGCGTGTCGGGTTCGCAACTGATCGTCCACCTGAAAGAGGGCACGCTGCCGGAAGGCCTGCGTCCGCTGGTCTCGCACGACGAGAACGAATCGCAACAGGGCGGCAAGGGCAACCGCTACAGCCTGCGCATCAACGCGCCGGGCGAAGTCGAGGCCATCCTGGCGCGCCTGCGCGAAAGCGGCGCCGTGGTCGACGAGATGCAGTTGCAGCAAGCCGACCTGGAAGACATCTTCCTGCAAATCATGGGCGATGCCAAAACCGGAAAGGGTGCACTGTGAATTTCGTCTCCGTGGGTTTCCGCACCCTGTTCTATAAAGAAATGCTGCGTTTCTGGAAGGTGGCGACGCAAACCATCGCCGCGCCGATCCTGACCGCCATGCTCTACCTGCTGATCTTCGGCCACGTGCTCGAAGGCCGGGTCGAGGTGTATCCGGGCGTGAACTACACCGCCTTCTTGATTCCGGGCCTGGTGATGATGAGCGTGCTGCAGAATGCCTTTGCCAATTCGTCCTCGTCGCTGATCCAGTCCAAGATTACCGGCAACCTGGTGTTCATCCTGCTGCCGCCGCTGTCGCACTGGGAAATCCTGCTGGCCTACGTATCCGACTCGGTGGTGCGCGGCCTGGTGGTCGGCGCCGGCGTGTTCGCGATTACCGCCTGGTTCGCCCACCTGAGCTTTGCGGCGCCGCTCTGGATCATCGTGTTTGCCGTGCTAGGCGCGGCCATTCTCGGCACCCTGGGCGTGATCGCCGGTATCTGGGCCGATAAATTCGACCAGCTCGCCGCGTTCCAGAACTTCCTGATCATGCCTGCTACCTTCCTGGCCGGTGTGTTCTATTCGATCCACTCGCTGCCCGGCTTCTGGCAGGCGGTCTCGCATTTCAATCCGTTCTTTTATATGATTGACGGGTTCCGCCACGGCTTCTTCGGCCAGTCCGATATTTCGCCGTGGACCAGCCTGGCCATCGTTTCCGCCTTCTTCGCGGTATTGGCGGCCATTGCGATCAATTTGCTCCGGCACGGCTACAAGCTGCGCCACTAATACATTATTTAGGATTTATCGTGTCGACCACCCCAGAACTGATCCACAGCTACATCGAAAAGGGCCTGCAGTGCACCCACCTGCAGGTCGAGGGCGATGGCCGGCACTTTTCGGCCCTGATCGTTTCGCCTGAATTCGCCGGCAAGCGCCCGATCCAGCGCCACCAGTTGGTGTACGCCGCGCTCGGCGACCGCATGCGCGAGGAAATCCACGCGCTGTCGATGAAGACCCTGACCCCGGACGAGTACCAAGGATAAGCATGGACAAGCTCCAGATTGTTGGCGGCAAGCGCCTGAACGGCGAGATTTCGGTATCGGGCGCGAAGAACGCGGCCCTGCCGATCCTGTGCGCCGGCCTGCTGACGGCAGGCGACGTCGAACTGACCAACGTGCCGCGCCTGCACGATGTGAAGACCATCCTCAAGCTGCTGGCCCAGACCGGCTTAACCGTGAACCAGGACGATGAAAACGTCACCCTGAACGGCGCCAACATCACCAGCCTGGAAGCGCCGTACGAGCTGGTGAAGACCATGCGCGCGTCGATCCTGGTGCTCGGCCCGCTGCTGGCGCGCTTCGGCGAAGCCAAGGTCTCGCTGCCGGGCGGCTGCGCCATCGGTTCGCGCCCGGTCGACCAGCACATCAAGGGCCTGCGTGCGATGGGCGCCGAGATCACGATCGAAGGCGGCTACATCTACGCGAAAGCCAAGAAGCTCAAGGGCGCGCGCATCCTGACCGACATGATCACGGTCACCGGCACCGAGAACCTGCTGATGGCCGCGACCCTGGCCGAAGGCGAGACCGTGCTGGAAAACGCCGCGCGCGAGCCGGAAGTGACCGACCTGGCCAACCTGCTGGTGGCCATGGGCGCGAAGATCGAGGGCATCGGCACCGACCGCCTGGTGATCCAGGGCGTGGCGGAACTGCACGGCGCCAAGCACGCCGTGATCTCGGACCGCATCGAAGCCGCGACCTTCCTCTGTGCGGTGGCTGCCACCGGCGG
Organism: Massilia sp.; assembly: GCA_031999925.1. GTDB lineage: Bacteria > Pseudomonadota > Gammaproteobacteria > Burkholderiales > Burkholderiaceae_D > Telluria. The sequence goes on from DAMABW010000087.1 coordinate 10,067, forward strand.
CGACATCGTGCTGACGAACACCCGCACCGACATCTTCGACGTCGCGCTCGACAAGCTGCGCGAAGTCGGCCTGCAGATGGACGTGGGCAGCAACACCATCCGTGCGCGCATGGATGGCCGTCCGCAGCCGGTGTCCTTCCGCACGACCGAATACCCGGGCTTCCCGACCGACATGCAGGCCCAGTTCATGGCGGTGAATACGATTGCCGCCGGCCCGAGCCGCGTGACCGAGACCATTTTCGAGAACCGCTTCATGCACGTGCAGGAGATGAACCGCCTCGGCGCCTTGATTTCCACCGAGGGCAACACTGCCTTCATCAAGGGTGTCGACCGCCTGGTCGGCGCGCCGGTGATGGCGACCGATTTGCGCGCCTCGGCCTCGCTGGTGATCGCCGGCATGGCCGCCGAAGGCACGACCCTGATCGACCGCATCTATCACCTCGACCGCGGCTACGACCGCATGGAAGTGAAGCTGTCGGCAGTCGGCGCCGACATCGTGCGGATCAAATAACGGGTTACGTAAGACATGAGCATCGCAACACAATCGACGGAGCCGGGCCTGATCCTGGCGCTGTCCAAGGGCCGCATCTTCGAGGACACCCTTCCTTTGCTGGAAGCAGCCGGCATTGTCGTCACCGAGAACCCGGAGACTTCGCGCAAGCTGATCCTGGCCACCAACGACCCGCTGGTGCGCGTGCTGATCGTGCGCGCTTCCGACGTGCCGACCTATGTGCAGTACGGCGCGGCCGACTTCGGCGTGGCCGGCAAGGACGTGCTGCTCGAGCATGGCGGCGAAGGCCTGTATCAGCCGGTCGATCTGAACATCGCCTGCTGCCGCATGTCGGTGGCGGTGAACGCCGGCTTCGACTACGAGACCGCCGTGCGCCAGGGCGCGCGCCTGCGCGTGGCAACCAAGTTCACCCACACCGCGCGCGAGCACTTCGCCAGCAAGGGCGTGCACGTCGACCTGATCAAGCTGTACGGCTCGATGGAGCTGGCGCCGCTGGTCGGCCTGTCCGACGCCATTGTCGACGTCGTCTCGACCGGCAACACCCTGCGCGCCAACAACCTGGTCGAAGTCGAGAAGATCATGGAGATCTCCTCGCGCCTGGTGGTGAACCAGGCCGCGCTCAAACTGAAACGCGAGCGCCTGCAACCGATTATCGAAGCCTTCGACAAGGCATCCAGACTACAAGGCTGAACCATGGCAGTACAGATCCGCACCCTCGATTCCACCGACGCCAACTTCAAACAACAGCTGCATACGCTGCTGGCTTTCGAGGCCGCGACCGACGAGGCAATCGAAACCGCGGTGGCGAAGATCCTCGCCGACGTGAAGGCGCGCGGCGATGCGGCCGTGCTCGAATACACCAACCGTTTCGACCGCGTGAACGCGTCGAGCATGGCCGCTTTCGATCTCTCGCAAGAGGAATTGCAAGCCGCCCTGGCTGCACTGCCGGACGCCCAGCGCGCGGCGCTGCAGACGGCCGCCGACCGCATCCGCGTGTTCCACGAACGCCAGAAGCAGGAACTGAACGGCTTCACCTACACCGAGCCTGACGGCACGGTGCTGGGCCAGCGTGTGACGCCGCTGGACCGCGTCGGCATCTACGTCCCGGGCGGCAAGGCCGCCTATCCGTCGTCGGTGCTGATGAATGCGATTCCTGCACAAGTGGCAGGGGTGAAGGAAATCGTCATGGTGGTCCCGACCCCGGACGGCGTGAAGAACCAGATGGTGCTGGCCGCCGCCGCGATTGCCGGCGTGACGCGTGTGATCACCATCGGCGGCGCCCAGGCGGTTGGCGCGCTGGCCTACGGCACCGAGACCATTCCCGCCGTAGACAAGATCGTCGGCCCCGGCAACGCCTATGTCGCCGCTGCCAAGCGCCGCGTGTTCGGCGTGGTCGGTATCGACATGATCGCCGGTCCTTCCGAGATCCTGGTGCTGTGCGACGGCACCACCGACCCGGACTGGGTGGCGATGGACTTGTTCTCGCAGGCCGAGCACGACGAACTGGCGCAGGCGATCTTGCTGTGCCCGGACGCGGACTACATCAAGCAGGTGGAAGCGAGCATCCACAAGCTGCTGCCGACCATGCCGCGCGCCGAAACGATCACCACCTCGCTCACCGACCGTGGGGCCCTGGTGAAGGTGCGCGACATGGCGGAAGCCTGCGCGATCGCCAACGACATCGCCGCCGAGCACCTGGAAATCTCGGCCGAGAACCCGCAGCAGTGGGCCGAGCAGATCCGCCATGCCGGCGCCATGTTCCTGGGCCGTTTCTCGTCGGAGTCGCTGGGCGACTACTGCTGCGGCCCGAACCACGTGCTGCCGACCTCGCGCACGGCGCGCTTCTCGTCGCCGCTGGGCGTGTACGATTTCCAGAAGCGCTCGTCGGTGATCCAGGTGAGCGAAGCCGGCGCCCAAACGCTGGGCAAGGTGGCGGCCGAACTGGCCTATGGCGAAGGACTGCAGGCGCACGCGCGCAGCGCGGAACTGCGCATCAAGCAAGCGTCATGACGGACTGGGTCAACCAGGTCTTCTGCGAGGACGCGCTGGCAGGGCTGGCGCGCATCCCCGATGCTTCGGTCGACCTGATCCTGACCGACCCGCCCTACAACCTCGGCAAGGACTACGGCAACGCCTCGGACCAGCAAAGCGTCGAGGCCTACCTGGCCTGGACCGAGGAGTGGGTGAACGCGGCGCTGCCCAAGCTGAAGGCCAACGGCAGCCTGTACATCTTCCTGACCTGGCGTTTCGCGCCCGAGATCTTCGTGATGCTGAAAAAGCGCATGACGATGATGAACGAGATCATCTGGGACCGCCGCGTGCCCTCGATGGGCGGCAGCGTGCGCAGCTTCTCGTCGGTGCACGACACCATCGGCTTCTTCGTGAACCGCAAGGATTACTACTTCGACCTCGACGCCGTGCGCGTGCCCTACGACGAAGCGACCAAGAAGGCGCGCACGCGCTCGATCTTCGTCGGCGCCAAATGGCTTGAAGTCGGCTATAACCCGAAAGACCTGTGGAGCGTGTCGCGCCTGCACCGCGAGCATCCGGAGCGCGCCGACCATCCCACGCAAAAGCCGCTCGAAATCATCGAGCGCATGATCAAGGCGTCCTGCCCGCCGGGCGGCGTGGTGCTCGACCCCTTCATGGGCAGCGGCACCACGGCGATTGCCGCCAAGCGCCTGGGCCGCCAGTTTGCCGGCTTCGAGCTGAACCCGGATTATTGCGCCATCATCGAAGCGCGCCTGGCCTCGCCCGACCCCGAACCCACCATCAAGCAACGCAAGAGTATCGCGCGCCGCGCACGCACCCGCGCCGCTGCCACCGCCACCGAGGAATGAGCATGCCCATCGAGAACCTGATCGCCAACGTCATCCGCGCGGACATCCGCGCCAACAGCGCCTATGTCGTGCCCGATGCGAGCGGCTACATCAAGCTGGACGCGATGGAAAACCCGTACGCGCTGCCCGATGAGTTGCGCCAGGAACTGGCCACGCGCCTGGCCGACGCGGTGCTGAACCGCTATCCGGTGGCTTCCTACGCCACGCTGAAGGAAAAAGTAAGCGCCAAGCTGGGCATCCCGGACGGTTACGGCGTCCTGCTCGGCAACGGCTCGGATGAACTGATCCAGATCGTGACCACCACGGTGGCCAGCACCGACCAGCGCGCCGTCGTGATGGCGCCGGTGCCGGCATTCGTCATGTATTCGCGCTCGGCCCAGTTCGCGGGCGCCGATTTCGTCGGCGTGCCGTTGAAAGCCGACTTCACGCTCGACCTGCCGGCGATGCTGGCGGCCA
>DAMABW010000088.1:0-9925 GCA_031999925.1 Massilia sp.
CCGAGCTCGACGTGTGGCAATACATCGCCCGCGAGAAGCTGGCCCTGCCATCGATCTATTTCGCGCACCAGCGTGAAGTGATTCCGCGTAACGGCCTGCTGGTGCCGCTGACCCCGCTGACCCCGGCGAAGGAAGGCGAAACCGTGGAAACGCAAACCGTGCGCTTCCGTACCGTGGGCGACATCTCCTGCACCTGCCCGGTCTCCTCAAGTGCGTCGACTGTCGACGCCATCATCGCCGAAACCGCCGTCACCCAAGTGACCGAGCGCGGCGCGACGCGCATGGACGACCAGACCTCGGAAGCCTCGATGGAAAAACGCAAGAAGCAAGGATATTTCTGATGAACGCACGCATTGACACCCCCGCTGACAACCTGACCCAGCACAGCCTCCTGCGCTTCATTACCGCCGGTTCCGTCGACGACGGCAAGAGCACGCTGATCGGCCGCCTGCTGTACGACAGCAAGGGTATCTTCGCCGACCAGTTGGCCGCCGTCTCGCGCTCGAAGCACAAGCGTACCGTGGGCGACATCATCGACTTGTCGCTGCTGACCGACGGCCTGGAAGCCGAGCGCGAGCAAGGCATCACCATCGACGTGGCCTACCGCTACTTCGCCACGCCGAAGCGCAAGTTCATCATCGCCGACACCCCGGGCCACGAGCAGTACACCCGCAACATGGTGACCGGCGCCTCGACCGCGGACGCCGTGATCATCCTGGTCGACGTGTCGAAAGTGAAGCTGCGCGAAGACGGCGGCGTCGACCTCCTGATCCAGACCAAGCGCCACTCGACCATCGCCAAGCTGCTGCAGATCGAGCACGTGATCGTCGCCGTCAACAAGATGGACCTCATCGGCTATGACCAGGCCATCTACGACCGCATCGTCGCAGCGTATGGCGAGTTCGCGCAATCGCTGGGCCTGAAGGACGTCACCGCGATCCCGCTGTCCGCACTGGCTGGCGACAACGTGGTCGACGCCTCGTCCAACATGGACTGGTACCAGGGTCCGACCCTGATCGAGCTGCTGGAATCGCTCTCGGTCTACGACGAAGCCCATGGCGGTAATGTCCACCTTGCGCCGTTCCGCTTCCCGGTGCAACTGGTCGCGCGCCACAACGGCCACGAAGCGAACGACTTCCGCGGCTACATGGGCCGTATCGAGTCGGGCCGCGTGGCGGTCGGCGACAAGCTGGTGGTGCAGCCTTCCGGCCAGACGGCGACCGTGAAAGACATCGTCACCTTCGACGGCTCGCTGCAATCGGCGGGCGCCGGCCAGTCGGTGACCCTGCTGCTGGACGAATACCTGGACATCTCGCGCGGCGACACGCTGGCCGGCGCCGCGGCCCCTGCAACCCTGCTGAAGCAGGTCGTGGCCGACGTGTGCTGGATGTCGGACGAGCCGCTGGATTTGCGCCGCAAATACTGGATCAAGCACGGCACGCGCCAGACCGCGGCCAAGGTCACCAAAGTGGACACCCTGCTCGACGTGAACACCCAGGAACGCAAGCCTGTCGACAGCGCCGCCCAGGGCCTGAAGCTGAACGACATCGCCCGCATCAACCTGACCGTGCAGCAGCCGCTGGCGGCCGACGCCTACGCCGACATCCGCGCCACCGGCGCCTTTATCCTGATCGACGAAGTCACCCACCAGACCGTCGCAGCGGGTATGATTCGCCTGGACAACTAACAGGAGTAGCGGATGGCGGGGAAGGTCTACCTGATCGGCGCCGGCCCCGGTGCGGCCGACCTGATCACCGTGCGCGGGGCGCGTCTGTTGGCACAGGCCGAGGTCGTGCTCTACGACGCGCTGGTGACGCCCGAGATGCTGGCACTGTGTGCGCAGGCCGAGCTGATCTCGGTCGGCAAGCGTTCCGGCCAGCGCTCGACGGCGCAGGATGCGATCAACCGCCTGCTGGTGGACTGCGCCTTCCAGTACAAGATGGTGGTGCGCTTGAAGGGCGGCGACCCGATGCTGTTCGGACGCGCCGACGAGGAATTGCGCGCACTCGAGCTCGAGGGCATCGAAGTCGAGATCGTGCCCGGGATTACCACGGCGGTGGCGGCCGCGGCCGCTACCCGCCAGCCGCTCACCAAGCGCGGCGTGGCGCGCAGCGTCGCCTTCTTCACCTCGAGCACCGCACCGGACCAGCCGGAACACCCCGCCCTGCCGCACACCGACACCATGATCCAGTACATGGGCGGACGCGAAGCCGCCGCCACCGCCGAACGCCTGCTGGCGCAAGGGCGCAGCGCGGACACGCCGGTGGTGGTGGTGGAAAATTGCAGCCGCGCCGATGAACGGATCGCGCGCCTGACCCTGACCGACCTGGCGCGCGGACTGGATGCGGCGCAGGGGCCGGTGCTGGTGATGATCGGTGAGGCGCTGCGACTGCGCGAGCATCAGGTACGCTGAACCTGGACACGCTCGCGGATTAATGTAGAGTGGCCGCCGGCAACGGTAACCGTTATGCCATCACCCCGGGCAATGCGCCCGCGCCCCATCGTATTCCTCGATCTGCAGCACCAGCCTGTCGGCCGCCGCCCAGGTATCGGCCGCGATGCGGTTCAATTGCGCGATCGCCGCTTCCAGACGCGCGCCGGTGCGGCCGCGGCATTCCTTCACGTGCCACTGCGCCAGGTCGCGCCGCATCTCGCTCAGGTCGTCCTTCAGTTCGCTCAGCATGCGCCGCAGGTTGCGGTCGGCGTCGACGCGGCCCTGGATGCTGCCGGCGTTCAGGTGGCCCGACATGATGCCGATCTTGGTGCGCATGGCATTCACACGGCGCGCGGCGGCGTCGATGCGGCGCGCGCAGCGTACCTCGACCACCAGCGCCGCCGGCAGACGGGCAAGGCGGCGCAGCAAGACCAGGACGGGCCTCAGCAGCGTGGCAAGGAAGTGCTTCAGGGTGGGTGGAAGCATGACGCGGGCCGGTTGGTTGGAGGGTCCGGCCCGTATGGATGAGCCAGAAATGCCCGAGCAGTGTGGGTGCTTTCCGAACGAGTGTCAAACGACCACGCGGCGCGATGCCATGATTCGGAACAATCCGTCGCATCTTCGCCGCATTCCTTGACAAGAGCGCATCGGAAGCCTTATCAGATCGGCAGCTTCTTGCATCCGGGCGGACGCCAGCGCACAGTCGCTACTCTCCGCAAGGCCTAGACTGGCCACATCGCTTTTTGTAAACACGACGATGACCACGATCCCGCTGGATGCCGCCACCCTGGACGAAGCGCGCCGCTTCAACCGCAAGCTCGCCTGGGCGCCGCGCTTCCGTGTCCGCAACCGCCTGATGCCGATGCTGGGACAGGCGCTGCTGCGCGTGTCGCAGCTCGGCGCCGACGGCAAGTTGGCACGCAGCGGCATCCGCGTCGAACAACGCGTCGTCGAGGCCGAGGGCCTGCGCGTCCCCGTTCGCATCCTGCACCCCGCGGTCGCGCCGAAAGCGCTGATCCTCGACATCCACGGCGGCGGCTGGGTGATCGGCAACGCGCGCATGGACGACCGCCACAACGCCTTGCGCGTGCAGGCCTGCGACGCGGTGGTGGTCTCGGTCGACTACCGCCTGGCGCTGCGCACGCCGCTGCCGGCGATCATCGACGACTGCCTGCTGGCCGCACGCTGGGTGCTGGGCGAAGGCTTGCCCGCCTTTCGCCATCTGCCGGTGTTCGTGGTCGGCGAATCGGCCGGCGGCCACCTGGCGGCAAGCACCCTGCTGCGCCTGAAGGCCTGGCCGGAGTTGATGGAGCGGATCGCCGGTGCGGTGCTGTTCTACGGCGTCTACGACCTGGCCGGCACGCCCGGCGTGCAGGCGGCCGGTCCGGAAACCCTGGTGCTGGACGGCCCCGGCATGGCGCCGGCGCTGCGCCTGCTCACGCCCGGCATGAGCGACGCCGAACGGCGCCGCCCGCCCCTGTCGCCGCTATATGGCGACCTGGAAGGCATGCCGCCGGCCTGGATGATCGCCGGCGACATCGACCCGCTGCGCGACGACACCCTGCAGATGGCGCAGCGCTGGCGCGAGGTTGCGGATGTGGAGTTGAACCTGCTGCCGGAAGCGCCGCACGGCTTCATCCACTTCCCGACGCGGATGGCGCAACTGGCGCTGGCGCGCAGCCATGCCTGGATGCGCGAGCAGCTCGCGCGTCATGCGTTGAAGCAAAGGGAAAGCGAGACGGTGGGTCTCGCCCAGGTCGCGGACGACTCCAGCCTTAGCCCAGCGCCTTGAGGCAGTAGTCGCTCATCGCCGCCAGCACGGCCGGGTCTTCGCCGACGGCGCCGGCCACCTCCAGGCGCAAGGCCGGATGCGCGGCGCGCAGTTCGTCGGCGAGCAGCGGCAGGTCGCGCAGCAGGTGCCCGCCCTGCCCCAGGAACACCGGCACCACCGTCACGTCCAGCACGCCGCGCGCGACCAGAGCGCCCACCACGGCAGGCAAACGCGGCTCCATCAGTTCGAGGAAGGCGAGTTCGACGTCGACATCCGGCAGGCGTGCGCGATTGATGTCGCGCAGGCGCTCGAAGGGCGCGGCCCAGGATGCGGCGCGGGCGCCGTGGGCGAACAGGACCAGCGCACGCCGGTTCACTTGGTTGTTCATCAGTGTCGCTCCACCCAGCGCAGCGCGGCGATCGCCAGCAGCAGGAACAGCAGACTCGGCGCCGCCGCCGTGAAGAAGGCCGGCCAGGTCGAGAGCAGCCCAAGGTGCGAGAACAGCGAGTTGATCAGGATGAAGCTCACGCCGATCATGATGCCGATGAAGATCTTCAGGCTGACGCCGCCGCTGCGCGTGTGCAGGTAGGCGAAGGGCAAGGCCAGCGCCATCAGCACGAAGATCGCCAGCGGGTCGATCAGCTTTTTCCAGAACGCGATCTGGAAGCGCTCGCTTTCCTGGCGGTTTTCCACCAGGTGGCGCGAGTACACGGCCAGTTCGTTGGCCGACATGCGCTCCGGGTCGCGGCGCGAGACCTGCAGGATCTTCGGCGTGATCTCGGACACCAGGTCCAGGGTCGGCACGCGGCGCGTGGCCACCGCGCTGGTCTCCTGGCCGAAGGTGCTCTGGATGGTCTGGCCCTTCGGCACCGGCGCACCCGGCTCCGGCAGCGTGCGGCTGTTGCTGAACAGGGTCTCGGTCACTTCCTGCAAACGCCAGGTGCTGTTGCCGCTGAAGCTGGCGCGCGCCGCGGTATAGATGGCGCGCATGCGCATCGAGGTATCGAACTCGTAGACGCGCACGTCGAGCAGCTGGCCGTCGGCGGCGATCTGGCGCGCGTTGAAGAAGCGCGAGCCGGTGACCGGGCCGCGCACGCCGTTCGGACCCGGCGCGTGCACGTTATCCTTGGTCCACATCCCCGAACGGAATTCCGAGGCCAGCGTCGCGCCCTTGGCCGACAGGCGCACCTTTTCCGCCAGCGGCGCGGTGCGCGGCGTGATCAGTTCGCCGAAGATGAAGGTGATCACGACAAACACGATGCCGATCTTGAAAAGCATCCAGCCGGCCATGCGGGTCGACATCGAGGACGCGCGCATGATGGTGAACTCCGAGCTTTGCGCGAACTGCGCCATCGCGTAGATGGTGCCGATCAGCGCCGCCACCGGCATCACCTCGTACACGTGCCCCGGCAGCATCAGCGCCACGTACATCAGCGCGTGCTGGAACTGGTAGTTGCCCTTGCCGACCGACGGCAGTTCGCCGGTCAGGTCCATGAAGGCGATCAGGCCGAGGAAGGCGAACAGCACGAAGACCACGGCCTGCGCGATGTTCACGGCGAAGTAGCGTTGCAGGACTTTCATCGCGCAGTTCCTCCCGTTGCTCCTGCCAATTCGGGCGACTTGCGCAGCAGGCGGCGCCGCTTCCAGGCATTGAGCCACACCAGCGGATGGTAGCGGTGGTTCACGTTCAGGCGCCAGGCGAACAGGGCCACCACGATGATGGCCACGACCAGGTGCAGCGGCCACCAGGCCAGCGCGAAGTCGAGCTTGTCCTTCTTGACGCTGGCCTCGACCATCTTGACCAGGTTGTTATAGGTGAAGAAGATCAGCAGCGCCAGGATCAGGTTGGCCGAACTGCCGGCGCGCGGATTGACGAAGCCGAGCGGGATCGCCAGCAGCACCAGCACCAGGCAGACGATGGGCGAGGAAATGCGCGACAGCAGCTCGGAGCGCGTGTACTGGTTGTCCACGGCCAGCAGCATGGGGGTCGACTGGGCGTCGAGCGGCACGTCGGTGCCCAGCACCGGCACCTTGGTCGCCACGCGCATGCTGTAGCGCTCGAACTCCATCGACTGGTAATCGGCCTGGCCCGGCACGCCCTGGTAGCGGCGGCCATTCTTGAGGACCAGGAACTGGCCGCCCTTGCCGTCCGGTTCGATCACGCCTTCCTTGGCGACGACGATGGAGTTGCCGGCGCCCTGCAGCGAATTGACGAACACGTTCTGCACCACGGTCGACCCGTTGGCGCTGCCTTCGACGAAGAACACGCGGTCGCTCGACGAGGACTCGCGGAACTGGCCGGGCGCCACGCGCTTGAGGTCTTCGCGCTTCTCGAAGCGCTGGACGAATTCGGTGCTCTTCATCTTGGCCCAGGGCGTGACGAACAGCGACAGCGCCGCCACCAGCAGCACCATCGGAATGCCGAACACCAGCACCGGCCGGATCCACGCCAGCAGCGACTGGCCCGAGGCGAACCAGACCACCATTTCGGAATCGCGGTAGGTGCGCGTGACCACGACCAGCACGGAAATAAAGCTGGTGAGAGTCAGGACAGTTGGCAGATAATTCAGGGATTGAAACGCGATCAGGGCGACGACGTCGCTCGATGCGACACGCCCGCCAGCGGCGCGGCCGAGGATGGCGATCAGGGTCCAGGTAATGCATACCGTGAACAGCACCGTGAAGGTTGCTCCGGCCGCGCTGGCCAGTTCACGGTACAAGGCGCGTGAAAAAATCATTCGATAGTTATAATTGCAGGTTGAGCAGTAGCCGCACTTGTATTCGCATGCTGCGTACAAAACGAAACGGGAGAATCAAATGGACTTTAGCATAAAAGCATTCGACACAAAAAACACCCTGGCGGCAGCCAAATCCGGCTGTGTGGCAGTGGCGGTGTTCGAAAACAAAAAACTGTCGCAGGCTGCGAAGGCCCTCGATCAAACCGGTGAAATCACGGCGGCATTGAAGTCGGGCGACATCAGCGGCAAGGCCGGTTCGACCCTGTTGCTGCGCGGCGTGGCCGGCGTGACTGCGGCGCGCGTGCTGCTGGTCGGCATGGGCGCGGACGAAGTGGTCAGCGAAAAGAATTTCAGCACCGCGGTGAACGCCACCCTGAAGGCCTTTGCATCGCTCGGCACTGCGGATGCCATTATCGCATTTCCGACCACCGAAGTGAAAGAGCGCGAGCCTGAATGGGCACTGCGCGCGATCGTGGTGGCCGCCAACGAAGGCGGGTTCCGCACCGATATCCAGAAGAGCAAGAAGGACCCTGCCCTCACCGGCGTGCGCAAGATCACCGTCGCCGTGCCGCTGGCCAGCCCGCAAGCCAAGGCCTCGCTGGCGCAAGCCATCGCGATCGCCAACGGCATGGCCCTGACCAAGGAACTGGGCAACCTGTCGCCGAACGTCTGCACCCCGACCTACCTGGCCACCGTCGCGCGCAAGCTGGCCGACGACCACGGCTTCGACATCGAAGTCCTGGAACGCAAGCAGCTCGAAGCCCTGAAGATGGGCAGCTTCCTGTCGGTGACCAAGGGCAGCGACGAAGCGCCGAAGTTCATCGTCCTGAAGCACATGGGCGGCGGCAAGAAGGATGCGCCTGTGGTCCTGGTCGGCAAGGGCATCACTTTTGATACCGGCGGCATTTCGCTGAAGCCTGGTCCTGGCATGGACGAGATGAAGTACGACATGTGCGGCGCCGGCTCGGTGCTGGGCACCTTCCGCGCCATCGGCGAGATGGGCCTGAAACTGAACGTGATCGGCATCGTGGCGGCCTGCGAAAACATGCCGTCGGGCCGTGCCTCGAAGCCGGGCGACATCGTCACCTCGATGAGCGGCCTGACCATCGAGATCCTGAACACCGACGCCGAAGGCCGCTTGATCCTGTGCGACGCCCTCACCTACGCCGAGCGCTTCAAGCCTGCGGCCGTGGTCGACATCGCCACCCTGACCGGCGCCTGCATCGTGTCGCTGGGCCACCACAACAGCGGCCTGTTCACTCGCCACGACGCCGCCCACGACGCCCTGGCCGAGGAACTGCTGCAAGCGGGCAAAGAGACCGGCGACGGCGCATGGCGCCTGCCGATCGGCGAGATCTACAACGACCAGCTGAAGTCGAACTTCGCCGACCTGGCGAATATCGGCACGCCAGGCGGCGCCTCGATCACCGCGGCCTGCTTCCTGGAGAACTTCACCCGCAACTACACCTGGGCCCACCTGGATATCGCGGGTACGGCGTGGAAGAGCGGCGCATCGAAAGGCGCAACCGGCCGTCCGGTGCCGCTGCTGACCACCTTCCTGATGAACCGTGTGTGATAACGGTTAGGATGGAATAAAAACGGGCCGCGGATGCGGCCCGTTTTTTATTGGCGATGACAATGAAAAAGGCATGGGGGGCGCAGGGTGGGCACTCGTGCCCACCGGTATAGTACGGCCGCGTTTTATCGACGCAAGTCGAAGTCGACATGCTCGCAGATGGAATATTGAAGACGTCGCGTTTGCGCGAACGGTGAGACAGCGTGGGCTCGAGAGCCCACCCTACGAAACCCGGTGTGCTTACGACACCGGCGCAAACCGTGGCGTCATCACCCCATCGACATCGACCAGCTCGAAGAACACGGCTTTCGGCCGTGCCCAGATGGACCCGTCCGCCGCGCGGTAGATGATCATGGGCGTGAGGTCGGCCTCGAGCGTGGCTTCGCACACCAGCTCGTAGAGGCCGCCTTTGTAGTGCCGGTATTGCATCAGGCCTGGTCGGCCGTCGCTTTTTGACGCTTCTTCAGGCCCTGGATGACCTTCAGCACGCCTTCCATGCCGGCGCTCTCGTCGAGGTCGCTGAACGCGTCGAGCACCTCGTTGAGCACACGATTGCGGACCGCGGCTTCGTCCTGTTGCATCGCCGCAGCACCCTGCTCGGCGAACTTCGACGGCGACTCGGCCGCCGTCTTGGCGCCGTGCGCCAGGGCTGCCTGCCAGATCACCCAGCGGCGCTGGGTTTCGAAGACCAGGTATTCCTCGGGCTTGTCTTCACGGCGTCGAACAATGTGGCCATCGCGCTGGGCCCACGCTTCAAATGCACTGCGCATCTCTGTCCTTTTTCTGATGGGTACGGAAACTCGCTATCGAAACAGCAACATTTCATCATAGTACCATTCTGTTGCAAGAATCCTTGCACGAATGAATGGTCAATCGTGCGCGGCTTGCAAGTCGGCGACTGCCTGAAACAGCTCAGGCTGCCTAACGGCATACTACATCGCAAGTTATACAAAAACAACTGGAAGTTCCTCGATAGTAACAATTTGCAAACGTTAATTCTTATGCTTGAAACTGTTACATCGGCCAGCCTTGAACCAAGGCGCGGCGATGCATATATTTTAATACACAAAGCTAGCTCTTGAGCATGTGGCTTGCAATTTAAGCAAATCGCATGGCCGGCCAGGCAAGGTGGCTTTCAGCTGGGGAAGTTGCAGGAATCGCGGCGAGCGCCGATACTGCGCACGAGCCGCAGCGGAAGGTCCGCCCGGCGCTTTACCTACCACGCGCATACATGAAAATAGCAACATGGAATGTCAACTCGTTGAAGGTTCGCCTGCCCCACTTGCTGAAGTGGCTGGAAACCAGTCCGGTTGACGTACTCTGCCTTCAAGAGACCAAGCTGACCGACGATAAGTTCCCGATCGCCGAAATTAATTCTGCCGGTTATCAGGTCGTCTACACCGGCC